>JAYSKW010001073.1:0-6795 GCA_043726085.1 Limnoglobus sp. | reverse complement strand
TGAGGCCGCGCGACTTCGCCGACTCGGGTGACATAATCACCGTGTCGGGGTCGATGCGGTCGCGTGTTTTCAGCAATTCCCGCAGGCGGCTGCGGCGTTCGGAGGTTTCCCACCAGTCGAGCACGGTACCGAGCGTTTCGCCTGTGACGGTCAGTGCGTCGAGGTGCAACAACCCGAGTTTTCGCAGGTGAAGCATCACTTCCGGCACGCCACCCGCGAGGAACTCGCGGATCGTGGGGTGGCCGATCGGGCCGTTCGGAAGGGCGTCAACGAGCCGCGGCACTTGGCGGTTGATTGCGGTCCAGTCGTCGATGGTAGGACGGCCCACCCCGCCGTGGAAGGCAATCGCCGGGATGTGCAACAGCAGGTTCGTGCTGCCGCCGAACGCGGCGAACACCGCCATCGCGTTCTGCACCGCTTTGTCGGTCAAAATCTGCTTGTTTGTGAACTTTTTTGCCGAGAGATTGACGAGTGCCTTCGCCGAACGCCTCGCCATATCGAGCCAGATCGGCTGCCCCGAAGGCGCGAGTGCCGAGTGCGGCAACGACAACCCGAGTGCCTCCCCGACGACTTGCGAAGTAGCTGCCGTGCCGAGGAACTGGCAGCCCCCGCCAGGGCTGGCGCACGCATGGCAACCGGCTTCGGCGGCTTGTTCGAGCGTGATCTCGCCATTGGCATAGCGTGCGCCGATCGTTTGCACTTTACCCGTATCTTCCTCGCCCGCTTCCCCCGCCAGCATCACGCCGCCGGGCACTAGCACCACGGGGTAATCGCGCTGGCTCGCAAGTGCCATCATCATCGCCGGTAAGCCTTTGTCGCACGTCGCCACGCCGAGCACGCCGGTTCGCGTCGGTAACGATCGCATGAGCCTTCGCAGGACCATGCTCGCATCGTTGCGGAATGGCAAACTATCGTACATCCCGGCGGTGCCTTGCGTTCGGCCATCGCACGGGTCGGTGACGGCCCCCGCAAACGGGATCGTTCGCAGTCGTTGAAATTCCTCGGCCGCGGCTTTCACCAACAAGCCAACTTCCCAGTGCCCGCTGTGGAACCCGAGCGCAATCGGGGAGCCATCTTCCGCCCGCATCCCGCCGTGTGTGCTGAGAATCAGGAACTCCTTGCGGCCGAGCAGGTGCGGTTGCAGCCCCATTCCGACGTTCTGCGTCCAGCCGAACAAGTCGCCCGACGGCGCATGTCGAAGTAAATCATCGGTCAACGGCAACTGCCCAACCGGCCCCTTCACGGTGGAAACGAGTTCGTAAACGGCATCGTCGCGAGTCTCGACAAGGTCGGCAAAAGGCGTCGGCATGGCAATCTCTGTGTGGGGTCGGTCGGCGAAGGCGTCGCCTTCGTAAGTTCATTCGCAATTTAACTTAATGTTTCATCGTTTCCGCCCACTTCCGTCGCACGCGCTCGCGAATAGTCGCCCATTCTGCAGGCATACGTTTTTCGTCCACCTCGATTGGTATGTCGAGAATGGCCGCCAACTGCGTGGCAACATAGTTCCGCAATTCGATTTTCCTGTATGTGAATCCCGCGCATGGTCCATCGAATTTCTCATTCGATTTTCGAACGCGAACCGTATCGTCATCGAGAAACTGTGCGAGTAACTTCATTCGAGTGGATAGGTGCCGTTTGTCTTCACGATTGCTAAGCCGTTCTAGCATTTGCATTTTGAGACCGAGCGACGAACGATGTACCACTTTCTCTAATACCGGCCATATCCTGGGGTCATCCGATTCGATAGCGAGACGTGCGAAATGAGCACTATCATCCAGCCAATATTTGCCGGAAACATCCTCTGGAAGTGAATCAAGCGTTTCGATCAAAATTCTATCGAATGATTTCGGATCCAATTTGGCTAAAAACTGTAACCCTGGCAGGCGATGTCTAAAGTCCGCGTGGCGGGAAGCGAGTAAGAATAACTCAATTTTGTTCTCGTCGGATTGTTTCGATTGGGCGAGTGCTTCAGCGAATTCCCAACTTTGTACATCGGGTCGCATTTCGAGAACCGTACGATACAGCGATGGGATTCGTTGAGGATATTTGTAGTTAAGGATAGCAAAACAATGTTCGTTAATGATAACAAGTTCCTCCTTGTTCTTTTGCGGCAAAACACCGTCGAGCAGATAGGATTCTTCGGCTCGTTTCTTTGCCGTTTCCCACCACTTTAAGGCATCGGATTTTTGAACTGTGTGTTCGCTTCCCCGTATCAGATCGCGATCTGCCAATCCATTAATCAGATCGCCCGCGATGTCTTGCACGCGTAGATTCCGTGTTGGGGTATTGTTGAATCCTTGCAGGGTTGCACGTGTAAGGCGGGTATCGTCAAGAGACTCGATCAAAGTCGGGACCGCGTCGAAACCGAGTTTTGCGAGATTCCAGAACTGTTCCGAAGTGCGATTTACACCGAAACTGCCGTGCCGGGTCGAATCGTCGACGAGTGCATCGACCAATGATTCGATGCTTCCGGGTTTCGCTTTGCTCGGAACGAGCGACAACTCCAACGACTTTATCAGCGAACGGTGAAATTCCGTGTCGAGTGTTTTGTCGATGGCTTTGAGAGCATTGAGGCGTTTCGCAACGGGAGCGCGATCGATCTTCGGCTCGGTCACCTGCCCCATCCAATACGACCATGCAATCGTGTTTAGCTCAGGTTTTTCTTCAACGTCCTTCTGGCTGCGTTCGTACAGAAAATGTGCGAGAGCATCCCATCCCAGACTATGGCATTGAATCGCATGGATAAGGTCGGTGTCTTCGTTGTACCTCAATCCTTTTAATGAATCGACGACCGGCTTAATTTCTTGACACTCGTAGCCACCTATTAGATTGGTACCGAGTAGTAAAATCTGCTTTTTACCTTCGATTGCGGGTTGGAGCTCAAAGCCGATTGCATATTTATTTCCCAGTCCATTGTTGTCTTTGTCGACGCTCTCCCAACCCGTGTTGTATTTGACGAGTTTCGCGGTTTTCGTCGGCAACGGCAGCCCGTGTGCTTGGTATTCCTTCAACAGATCGTCCAGATTAATCGGGTCGGCCCCACAACACACATTGGCTGCGAGGACGATTGCTGCCAGCAATCCGAAAACGAATCGATGCGAGCGGAAGATACCGTTGCAATGCGAATGAAACATGGGTGTAATACCAGTAATATAGAGCGATCGCAGGGTACTCGGACGCGACTCTGGGATACGAAATGCAACTGTTTTGATAGATACATTCTGATTCATTGCCCAACGGGTTCTATCACATTAGTCTAGTGTGAATCGTTCCGTCGTACAACTGGTAGATCATCGCGTAGATGTCCAGAGTACGCGATCCCAGCACATAGTGTATCCATGGGACGGAATACATGAGACGACAAAATCGCAACTTTCGCTTGCGCGCTTATGGCCGAAACTTTGGTTCCGGCGTGGATTGAAGTCGTCGAAATCGGACGTAAGTCGTTGCTGTGTTAGGTTGATTCCGAAATCGGGAATGATTCCAGGGATGGGTGGGTGGGTATACGGTGGAGTCAATGAAGACGACTCCCGCTGCTACCCAACAAGGAGGCGATTGGAACCGTGCCCATACTCGCGACACTCCAACTCAAACCCTTTCGCGGTTCCATTCGTCTGAATTCATGATCGGCGGATCGTCTGGCCGATTAGAATAGGTGACGTTCGCAACGATCGTTCGCGATTTGACGCCAAAGGGGCTACTGTGAAACAAAATCTCTCCACCGTACGGTTAGCATTGGTTTCGCTCGAAGACCGGCAAACCCCCGCAGTGTTCGTCGTGAGCACGATTCTCGATAGCGGGGTCGATGCCGCACCCACGGCGGGTTCGCTACGTGCGGCGATTCTGAATGCGAACACCACGCCGGGTGCGGATACGATCCAGTTCAGCATTAACGGCGGCGGTGTGCAACCACTGACGATCCTCGTTCCGCTACCTTCACTTTCGGATACGGTCACCATCGACGGGACGACGCAACCCGGTTTCGCGGGCACGCCGGTGATCCGCCTCGCCGGGAGCGGTGCCGGGGCGACTGCGAACGGCCTGACGTTGAAGGAACACTCGGGCAGCACGATTCGCGGGCTGACCATCGGCGGTTTCGCGGGGGCCGGCATTCGCATCAGCGGAGGCGGTTCGCACACGATCGTCGGGAACTTCCTCGGCACCAGCCAGAACGGCACCGCCGCCGAAGGTAACTCGGTCGGCGTGCTGATTACCAGCAAATCGAGCTTGAATTTAATCGGTGGCGGGAATCCGGCCGACCTCAATGTGATCAGTGGCAACACGTTCGATGGTGTCCGCGTCGAGGCGCAGGCCAATGGCAACGTCATCGTCGGTAACTTCATCGGCACCGATCAGAACGGCGTGAATCCGCTCGGGAACGTACGGTTTGGCGTGTCGGTCGAATCCGGCGCGATCAACACACGGGTCGGCGGTCTGGGCGCGGGAACGGGCAACGTGATTGCCGCGAACGGCGCGAGTGGCGTGCGAATCACCGATGCCGCGACATCGGGCACGAACGTACTCGGGAACCGCATCGGCCAGGATTTCGCCGGCTTCAATTTACCCAACGGTGGTGATGGCGTCCGCGTCGAAAACGCCGCCGGTACGGCCCCCACCGGTGGCCTTTTGCCACCCGATACCAACACTCTCATCCGTACGAATGTGATCTTCGCCAACAAAGGGAATGGCATCAGCGTGCTCGATACGTCGCGATTCGTGCGGATCGACGACAACAGCATCAGCCTGAACGATGGCCTTGGAATCCGCGTCGATCCGACCGCCAGCGACGGCCTGACGCCGCCGGTTCTCACGAGTTCGATCACGCAGTCGGGTGGCGGGCAGAAAGTCTCGGGCAGTTTGGCTGGCAGGCCGAATACCGCGTACGACGTTCGTTTCTTCGCGAATGGTGCCGCCGACCCGAGTGGCTTCGGCGAAGGTGCAAACGTAGCGGGAAGTACCGTCGCCACGACTGACGCTGCTGGGGCCGCGACGTTTTCGTTCGTCATTCCCTCGACGACGAGCGGTTCTGTGTATTCAGCGACGGCGACCGCGAATCTCTCCGGCGACACGTCCGCGTTCTCGAATATCGTGTCCCGGCAGCAAGGGGCACTGACGGCCCGCATCGTTGCCGTCGGTGTGGGCAGCGGCACCCCGTTCGCGAATCTTTACGATTCCGATGGCACGCCAGCTGCGACGCTCAACTCGACGTTCTCAGCAAATGCCACCGGTGGCGTCCGCGTCGCGAGTGGCGATTTTAACAACGATGGCATCCCGGATATCGTGATCGGCACCGGGCCGGGAGTCGCCACGAGGGTACGCATTATCGACCCGACGACGCAAAAGGAATTGTTCAGCGTTCAGCCATTCGAGGCCACGTTCACCGGTGGCGTGTATGTCGCCGTCGGCGATGTCACCGGCGATGGCAAACCCGATTTGATCATCACGCCCGATGAAGGCGGCGGGCCACGGGTGCGGGTGTTCAATGGGGAGCGGTTCGGCGTCGTCGATGACTTCTTCGGTATCGACGATACGAATTTCCGCGGTGGGGCACGTGCCGCCGTCGGCGATGTCAACGGCGATGGCGTCGGCGATGTGATCGTGGCGGCCGGGTTCGGTGGCGGGCCACGCATCGCGGCGTACAGCGGCAAATCGATCGGCACGCAGACTCGCGTGAAGTTGTTCAACGACTTCTTCGCGTTCGAGCAAACCTTGCGGAATGGTACGTTCGTTGCGGCCGCCGATGTCAACGGCGACGGCAAAGCCGACCTCGTCGCGGGGGGTGGTCCTGGTGGCGGCCCGCGCGTTCTGGTGTTGTCGGGTACCGATCTCGTGAACTCGAATTCGCAAGTCGCAATCGCGAACTTCTTCGCGGGCAACGACACGAACCGCGGTGGCGTGCGAGTGGCGGCCCGCAACCTCGATGGCGACGGTAAAGCCGAGGTCATTGCGGGTGACGGACCTGGCGGCGAAGGCAAAGTGCGGATTTATTCGGGTTCGTCGCTGAGTGCTGGCACGCCAAATGCACTAACGACGATCACGGACGCATCGGTGATCGGTGGCGTGTTCGTCGGATAACCAGGCGCACCCACGGGACGACATCGCGATGATGACACATTTGAAGAGCTTCGGCTCGGTACTTCGCGAAGCCGTTCGTGGGTTCATCCGGCATAAAGACAGTCGCATGGGCGCGGCGCTCGCGTTCTACACGTTGCTGTCGCTGTCGCCGCTGCTGCTGATTGTTCTTGCCATCATCGGCCCCATTTTTGGAACCGATGCCGCGCGGGGTGCAATCGGTCGGCAAATCGAACAACTCGTCGGTCACGAAGGTGCTCGCGCAGTCGAGGCGATCGTCTCGAATGCGAATCACCCCACGCGCGGCATCATTTCCACCGTGGTCGGCGTACTCATTTTGCTCTTCGGCGCGTCGGGCGTGATCGTCGAACTTAAAGAGGGACTCAACGACATTTGGGAAACGCCAGCCGCACCACCGGAGCCGGTCTTCGGCCTCCGTTCGCTCGCCATCAATCGCCTACTGGCATTCTCGCTGATCTGCGCGATTGCGTTCCTGTTGCTCGTTTCGCTGTTCATCAGCGCGTTCCTGACGACCATCGGCGATCTCGTCGTGGGCGAGCGTTACGATCAAGCCGTGTGGGCGAACTTGCTCAACATCGGCCTTTCGTTCTTACTCACGACCAGCCTGTTCGCACTGATCTTCCGGCGAATGCCCGCCCAACGAACGCCGTGGCGGTTCGCGATTCTCGGGGCGTTCATCACGTCGCTACTGTTCCTGTTGGG
>JAYSKW010001072.1:0-3038 GCA_043726085.1 Limnoglobus sp. | reverse complement strand
CGACCCGCAAACCGAGTCCGTGGCGGTGTTCCGCGAACGCGAATTCCCGCAACGCTTCCACAACGGCGACCGCCTCACGCTCCCCGACATCCTGCCCGGCTTCGATGTTCCCATCGCCAAATTCTTCAACTGAAGTTTCAAATCGTGGCGCTTTTGGGTATCAGGTGAGTACGGGCAAACAATCCAATCCCGTTAGCCCGACGCGCTAGCGAGGGAGTTGCGCAAAACTGTCACCGATCTTCAAATGCAGCAGTTTCACGCACAAACACGCGCCCGGCGAGCGGCATTGCGTAAGCATGCCGTGGTAGCCTCACCGGGTTCACACGGCACGCTAACGCCGTGCCGCTCGCCAGGTTTTTGAAATGAAACGTTGCCAAAGCGGCTTGGAAGTCAATGCGCGAATCCACATCGCGTCTGATAGCGCCACTTCAAAAAGGCACGCCGTCGTGGAAACGATGATAATTCCTCGCTGGCGCGTCGGGCTAACAAAACCGCTCGCCTTGCCTTTCAACTGACCCGTTTGCGAGTGGCCAACGATACGCACACGAGCACGACGAAGCTGAGTGGGATCGTGACGATACCCGGTTGGCTGAATGGCACGATCGATTGCTCTGGTGACAGCCCGTAGACATCTTTGAAGGTATCGCCACTTAGTAATATCCACGCGAGCGATGAGATCATGCCGAACAGAATCGACGCGATTACGCCTTGTTTCGTCGTGCGTTTCCAAAATAGGATCATCACGAGTGCGGGAAGATTCGCGGAGGCGGCCACGCTGAACGCCCAACCGACGAGGAAGTTCACGTTCATTTTCTCGAACAAGATACCCAACACGACCGCGATGATGCCGACGAAGATCGCTGCCAGTTTGCCCGCCCAGACCTTCTTCGCGTCGGCGAGTTCGATTTTTAAGTAACCGCCGATAACATCGTGAACGACGGCCCCACATGCCGCCACGATCAACCCGCTGACAGTGCCGAGAACCGTTGTAAAGGCGACCGCAGAGATAATCGCGAACGGCAACACGCCGAAGCTCTTCGCCAGAAGCGGCGCGGACATGTTGCTATTACTCGGGTCCAACGCACCGCCGGTCATGGCACCGAGGCCGAGGAACAACGTGAGCAAATAGAAGCAGCCGATCGCGGCGATGCCGACGATCGTGCTCTTCCGTGCGGCGGCGGCGTCTTTGACGGTGTAATAGCGGATGAGGATGTGCGGCAGCGAGGCGGTGCCGCAGAACAGTGCCAACATCAGCGACACGAAGTTCCAGCGCGCTGCCGTCGAACTGCCCGCCAAGCCTTGAAACGTCGGGCTGTTACCGGGGCGAAGGATCGCTTCACCGGATGTCGGCTTCGGCGAATAGACCGTCGTGCCATCGGGTTGTTTCTTCGTCGTCCAGAGTACGATTTCGCTTTCGCGGATGGTTTTCAGGAACTCGATCGGCCCGAGCGGCCCCGTCTCGCTTATCCCCCCCGGCAGTTTGCTCACGTGCCCCACGGGTCGCAGTGGCCCGCCTTCGACGCCGTTGACGACCTTGCTGCCATCGCCGTTGACGACCACGGTTTGCGGCGAGTTCGCCTCCGGGCTGTTGTCGACTTTCAACCCGCGATTGAGGATCATCACCGTGAGAATTCCCGTGAACAACAGCAGCAACGAGCCTTTGAGAAACTGCACGTATGTCGTCGACGCCATTCCCGCCGTGGCGACGATGAACACGACGACCGCGCCGACCATGACGACGCCCGCCGCGTGCGGCAACCCGAGCAGCGGACGGACGAGCACGCCTGCGCCGACCATCTGCGGGATCAAGTAAAACAGGCTGACGACGAGCGTGCTGATCGCGGCGGCGAGCTTGATGCCGCGCGATTGGAACTCGCTATCGATGGCATCGGCGAAGGTGAATTTCCCCCGACGTTTGAGCGGTTCGGCGATCACTAACAGCGCGACGATCCACCCGGCGAGGTAGCCAATCGAGTAGAGGAAACCATCGTAGCCGTAGAAGGCGATCATGCCGCAGATGCCGAGGAACGACGCAGCCGAGAGGTAGTCGCCTGCGAAGGCGATGCCGTTCACGAACCACGACACACCACCGCCCGCGGCATAGTAACTCGCCGCCGTTCGCGTTCGCCGTCCGAGGTACAAGCTCAGCGCGAGCGTGGCACCGACGAATAGCGCAAAGACTGCAATCGCCGTGGGAGAGGTTTCGTAGTTCACGACCGGCCCCCCGGCACGCGACACACGAAGGCGTAGACGAGCGACACGACGAACGCCCCGACGATCAAGCCCAATCCGTAGATCGTGGCGACGTTCAAGCCATCGAATGCAACCGCGTTCATCATCTGCGGCCAGAAGGCGTTGATTGCCACGAACACCGCGTAAACGCTCGCATAGAGTGCGAACAACCATAATCCGATGCGGGCATTATGGGCTTCGACGACCGCATCGCGCGGTTCGTCCGAAGGAGGAGGCGCGTGGAAACCAGCCATTTTCGATTGCCCGTCGTAGTATGTGGGGTGCAAGCAAACGATACCCGCCCACACGACGCACGGCAACCGTTTGCACTTCAAATCGAATCGGAGTCGCCGGTGGCAATCATTCGCGGGATCGCGTTCGCGATACTTTTCGCCCTACTAGCCAGTCCGATTGCGACTGTCAGTGCGGTGACAGTGCGCGATCCACACGGGTGGGAGGCATGGCGCGAAGTCGACCGCTTCGCGGCACTCGCCGGGAACACCTTCTGGCTCGCGTTACTCTCGGTTGCGGTGGCGATACCGATCGGTGCCATCGGTGGTGCCATCGTTGCACGATTCCCGGTGCCGGGGCGGAATGCGCTCGTCGGGTTGACGGCGCTCGGGTTATTCGTGCCGTTGCCGGTGTATGCGGTGGCGTGGCAAATCGTCTTCGGTTCGTGGCTGCCCGCGCCGGGTGAAGTCGCGTGGCGGCCTTGGTCGCAAGGGTTATTGCCCGCCGCATGGGTCCACGGCATGGCGGGGATCCCTTGGGCGATGGCGATGGTGGCGCTCAGCTTGCACTCCGCC
>JAYSKW010001071.1:0-5358 GCA_043726085.1 Limnoglobus sp. | reverse complement strand
ATCGCCGACGCCGTCGCCGTTGACATCCGCACCCGATGCGACGGCACCGCCGCGGAAATTGACATCGTCGATGCCGAAGAAATCGGCGATCAGCGCCTGCGTTGCGCCATCGTAAACCCGCACCCGTGCGCCGCCGCCATCGCCCGGCGTGATGATCGCGTCGGCTATGCCATCGCCCGTGACATCGGCGAGCGCGACGTTCACGCCACCGAGGAACGAGGCCTCGAATGCTTCGAGCGAATACAGTTGTTTTTGCGTCGCGCCATCGAATATCAACACCGGCCCGGTAGCGCCTGGCCCGACGCCGATGATGACGTCGGCGATGCCATCGCCGTTGACATCGCCCATCGCGGCGCGGGTGCCACCCACCGCGTTCGGGTACGGGTTGAGATCGAATTTCGGATTGCCATTGCTGTCGAAAATTCGCACCGGCCCGGCAACGCCAATCGTGCTGACTGCAAACGAAGCGTTTTGCGTATTGTTCCGCACGCTCGTACCGAACACCACACCCGTAACCGTCTTGCCATCGGCAACGGCGAAAATACGGGTTTGGGTACCATATCGCAATTCATCCACGTTGCGCGCCGTATGCCTGCCATCGGGAATGCCGGTCAGGACGATGTTCCCGTTCGCGTCGGTCTTTACCGTCAGGTCGACGGTTCCGTCGGAACCGAGATCGATCACGATCGTCTCGTTCGGAATGCCGCGTTCGTCGAAGTCTTGTACGCCATTTTCATTGACGTCTTCGTAGACTCCGAGCGCCACGATTGCCGACTTCGTTAACCCCAGATCGAGCGAGTCATTGAAATTGGGGTAGGGGTAGGCCGACCCCGGCAACACACCGACTCGCGGTTGGAACCCGTCGGGCAACGCTACAAACTGCGGGATAGGGTCCGGCTGTCGAAACCCGCCCAGAAATCTTGCACTGGCCGTTCGAATCGCGGTGAATCCGGCCCGTGACACGGCGATTATATGCCTGCCATCGGGCACATCGGTGAAGGTGTATTTCCCGTCGGCATCGCTCGTCGTCGTTCGGTCGATCGTGCCATCGCTGTTGAGGTCGAGCGTGACGGTTGCGCCGGCCAGTATCGATTCCGGTGACGGTCCACCGACACTTAACCCGACAACTTGCTGGAAAACGCCATCGGCGTTTGCATCTTCGAAGGTTGTGCCGGTGATTTCCCCGAACGATTTCACCTGGATATTCACGCCGGTAACGGCTTTGCCACCGGTAATGGTGAACGTGCTGGGGCCGTTGACGACGAATCCGCGATCCGCGTAGGAAGTCGCCACCGCCGTGTAGTTGCCGTCGGGCAGACTGGCGACGGCGAAATTTCCCGCGAAATTCGTTCGTGCGGTGGCCACCAGTTTCGATGCCGCGTCGAAGATGTTTACGCGTGCGCCATCGTTAAAGTTACTGCCGATGTCTCTGTTAATGCCCGTGTCTCCCGCATCGGGTTTTCCGTTACCGTTGACATCGAGGTAGACCGAGCCACTCGCGATCCCGCCCGCACGGACGAGGCCGAAGAATAGTGGACTACTGGGGAATTTCGGGAGTTCGAGCAACTGGCCAGGCACTTCGATGGCTGGACTGATCGCCACGACAACGATGCCTCCGTTCGTGATTCCGATCGGATTCGGCGAAGTTGTCGTCGAGATGAAACCGGCCTTCGAGACGCGAATCTTGTGGCTACCATCGGGGACATCGGTAAAGGAATATTCGCCCGATGCATCGGAAGTGGTGGTTCGTTCGTAAGTCCCATCGCCGCCGAGGTCGAGTTCGACAGTCACACCCGCAACCGCATTTTCGGTTGGCGGCGCACCGACGGACCCGAGTACCGATTGTGTGTAAAAGCCATCGAGATTCGCATCCTCAAACGTGCTACCCGTTAAGGTGGCGTTCGGCACATCGCGGGCTTCGAGGCATTCCGTGAAGAGACGACGACGACGACGGGACTTTGGCATCTTGCACCTCAAATTTCAGATCGAAGGGGGTAACTGTAGGTAAGACGAAAGTCTCAGCTTAATCGATTGATTCGTAAATCAGAATTCTTCGCGGTGGTAGCCGCGAATTTTGTAGTGGCAGTCGTGAGACTTCTGACGCGGTGAGCGTTATTCATCGAAGTCTCACGGCTTCGCCGATTTCACTCACTCTTTCCATCACCTCGATAATCGGGTATCCATATAAGATATAGCAATCCCAACACTCTTCCCCCGATGCGCACTTATGAACGTGACTCTCGACTACGGCAAAACCGGCCTGAACGTGACTCTGCCTGCGGATCGGTTGATCGCCCCGCCGCTGACGATTCGCGATGCGGTTCCGCTCACGGATACCGTTGCCGTCCTCGAAGCGGCACTCGCGAACCCGATTGGCACGAAGCCGCTGTTCGAGTTGGCGAAGGGCAAGAAGACCGCGTGCATCGTCATTTGCGACATCACGCGGCCGGTGCCGAACAAGCTGATTCTGCCGCCGATGCTGCGAACGCTCGAAGCCGCCGGGGTGCCACGCGATGGCATCACGATCTTGATCGCCACCGGGTTGCATCGCCCCAACGAAGGCGACGAACTCATCGAACTCGTCGGCGAGGAGATCGCCAAAACCTATCGTTGCGTCAACCATCACGGCAAAATTCTGCACGAGCACGACTACCTCGGCACCACCGAAATGGGCGTGCCGATCTGGATCGATAACCGCTACACAATGGCGGAACTCAAGATCACCACGGGGCTGATCGAACCGCATCTCATGGCCGGTTACAGCGGCGGGCGCAAGCTGATCTGCCCCGGAATTGCTGCTCTCGAAACCGTGAAAATCTGGCACGGACCGAAGTTCCTCGAACACCCGAAGGCCGATTGTGGCATCCTCGAAGGCAACCCCGTTCACGAAGAGAATACCCGGATCGCGCTGAAAACCGGTTGCGATTTCATCGTCAACGTCTGCATCGACGGCAAACGCCGCGTGACGTGGCTCGGTGCGGGCGACATGATTCAGGCGTGGGAAACCGGCGTCGCGTTTTGCCGCGAAGTCGTGAAGGCGGGCGTGCCGCAAGAGTGCGATGTCGTCGTCACGAGTTGCGCGGGCTACCCGCTCGATACGACATGGTACCAAGCCGTGAAGGGCCTCATCGGCGCGCTGCCGATCGTCAAACAGGGCGGCACCATCGTCCTCGCCGCGAGCCTTACCGAAGGCCTCGGCAGCCCGGAGTTTCAGGAACTCATCCGCGACAACCCCGACCTCCAGAAGTTCAAAAAGCGGATCATGGAGACGGATTACTTCGTGATGGACCAATGGCAACTCGAAGAGTTGTGCAAGGTCGTGTCGAAGTGCCGCGTGAAGGTCGTTACGCACGGTCTGGATGCCGCAACGCTGAAACAATGCGCCGTCGAACCCGCCGCGAGTGTGGAACAAGCCGTCGCCGAATCGCTCGCCGAGTACGGCCCACACGCCACGCTCGCCGTGATCCCCAAGGGGCCGTACGTGCTGGCGTACGTGATCGGCGCGTAAGCATTGCTCGTTGGTAGTTTCGTTATTCCAACTCGTCCGCTTCGTCTTCGAGCATGGCATCGTACTCGGCAGTTTGCACCCAGTTTTTGATACAGTGTGCGGCGACGATCAGGAAGCCGCCGTACCAGAGCCAGGTGAAGCGGAACAGGTTGTGCCCGAAGTTGCCCATGAACAAGAGCAGCACGACGCCGGTGCCGACGGCGGATGCGACTTGGAACGGGAACCCAGTGGCTTCGTCGCCGTAGGCGCGGCGGATGCGGGCGATTCGACGGGTGTTTTTCCAGAACGAAAAGACGATGCTGCCGAAGGTGACCGCACCCATCGTGCCGAGTTCGCCGAGGAGTTGGCCGTAGAGGTTGTGCGATTCGACTTGGCTCTTGGTGGCGGGTCGCCAAGCACCGGGTCCAACGCCGGTGAGCGGGTTCGAGGCCCACAAATCGCGGCCCGTCATGAGGCCCAAGATGCGGCCTTCGCCCGACTCTTTCGCATTTTCCGGCCCAACGTCGGAATCGATGATCGTCTCGAATCGCGTCTGCAACGATTCGGGAAGGGCCGCAAACGCGATCGGCGACAGGGCCGCCAGCAGGATAATCCACAGCCAGCCGCGACGGATCTGGAACGCGACGAGCACCACCCAAAAGAGCAACCCCAACAGCGACGACCGCGAACCGGTGAGCAGGATCGCCGTCGTCGACATGGCGAAGTAACCGACGAGCAACAGCTTGCCCCAACGCCCGCCGATGCCCGTTCGCCAGAGTGCCACAATGAACGGCAACGCAAAAACGATGCTTGCGCCGAAGCTGTTTGGGTCGCCGAGCGTGCTATCGACGCCGATCATTCGCGAAATGCCCATGCGGTACGTGTGCCGCCCGCCGATGTACTCGCGGAACGAGTGCATGAGGTACAGCCCCATTACCGACATGAAGCCGACGACCATCCGCTTCAGGCCCTTTTCGTCGTGAACCGTCGTCACGAGCAAAATGTAGAAGACGAGGACTTTGAAGTAATCTTCGATGAGCGGCTGACTGCGTTCGGACCACGGGCTGATCGCCCAACAGGCGAGGACGGCAAACGCAAATGCGGCATACGCAAGGTGTTGCGAGTTGCTGATCCAGCGTTTGTTCGGGCAAAGAAACCACGCAGTGATGGTGCCGAACATGTAGATGCGCTCGAAGCGCATATCACCGAGAATCGGCCAGACCTCGAACGGCCGGTCGATGAACAAGAACATGTAACCGATCAGCAGCCAGTGCATCGTATCCATCCGTGGATCGCGTGAAGAGCGTGATGCTAACGCTTTTCGCGGCGTGCCGGAAAGGCCAAATCGTCCGTGGGCTTTGGGTTGGCCTCACCCATACGAATTCGCGCAGTCAAAAAATCGCAGGTGATGCGACGTTCGTCGATTATTCCCGATTGCATTTTCATCGCGTCTCGATCAAGATACACGCACTGCCGGACCCTGCCATTTTTTCGGAACGCACTATGTACCGCTACTTGCTCGGCCTCATCGCCAGTTTCGCGCTTCTGACCACCGCACGTGCGGACACCTGGAAAGCGGGCTTCGCGAAGGTGCCGATCACGCCGATGACGCTCATGTGGATGTCCGGCTACGGCGCGCGGACCGCACCCGCCGAGGGCAAAGAAACCGAACTGTGGGCGAAGGCGATGGTGCTGCACGATGCGGCCGGGGCGGCGTCGGTTATGGTCACGCTCGACCTCGTGGGCATCGATCGCACGCTGTCGCAGGCGATCTGCAAAGGCATTCAGGCGAAGTACCAATTGCCGCGCGAAGCGGTCGTACTTTCGGTGTCGCACACGCACTGCGGGCCGGTGGTCGGGACGAACTTACG
>JAYSKW010001070.1:0-4542 GCA_043726085.1 Limnoglobus sp. | reverse complement strand
TCGTCGCGCACAACAGCGCGATCTTCGAGGAAGGTTACATTTACGGCGCGGAATATCTGAAAAAACTCAAGCCCGATCTGCTGATGGGCGGCCACTCGTTCGTGATGGATCGCCCGGCCGAGTTCATCGAACGCTACCGAAAATGGTCGTACGAAATGCGCGATTCGTTACAGACGCTGAGTTCCGAAAAGGACTACCAATATTGGTTCGATCCCTTCTGGGTCCGCGCCGAACCGTATCGTTCGACGGCGAAAGTCGGGGAAACGATCGAGTTGAAGATCGAGGTGCGTAATTTTCAGACTCGCACGCAAACCCATCGCATCGAGATTCACACGCCGCCGGGCCTGAGCGCCGAGCCGCGTTTTCTGGAAGGCCAACTTGCTGCCGAGGCGCGGGCGAAGTTTACCGTTCGCCTCACCGCTGCACCTGGCGTAAAACCGGGAGTGCAGCTCGTCGCATTCGACATCACACGCGACCGCGTACGCAAGGGCGAACTCTTCGACGCCATCATCGAAATACTGCCCGCCAAGCCAATTTCATCGCCGCCGTAACGATCATATCCGGCCCAGAAACGCATCCGCTGTAGCGACACACGCAGCATCATCGTGGTCGCGAAGTGCGGCGAACTGTGCGGCGATTCGGCGGAACGCGATTTTGAGGAAATACCGCCCCGAAGTGATTGCAGCGAAGCGGTCGTCGCTCGGGTTCGCGATCAGATAATCGAGCCGCGACAAAACGCAACTTGCGACGTACAGATCGATTGTGATGTCCGCGATTCGTTCGTGGATCAGCTGGCTTTGCACGAAGGTTTCTTCGTTTTTTAACCGCAAAAAGACGTGCGGCAGTTCGAGTCCGAAATCCTTCACCCAGTGCGCTAGCCGTTTCGCGTCGGCTTCGAGTTCCTTGGCCTGCACGGGTACCGTTGGCGTACTCGCCCACGGCACCACGAGTTTCGTCCCGACGCCGATGGCTGCGCCGATCTTGCCGAGGCTCCAGCGGCCGTGCGTCAGGTCGTCGCGCAGGTTTTTGAGGTATTCGCCGGGTGCGCGACAACCGACAACCGCGATGAACGCCTTCAGCACATCGTTCGCGCCTTCGCCGATGGTGTTGATGCGAGCGTCGCGCATCCAGCGTTCCACGGGTTGATCGCAGAAGTAACCTTTGCCGCCGTAGACTTGTAAAGTGTCGTTGACGATCGTCCAGAGATGTTCGGTCGCGAACACCTTCAAAATGGCGGTTTCCAGCATGTAATCGTCGGCACCGCGATCGATGAGAGCGGCACACTGCGCGGTCGTTGCTTCCATCGCGAACGCATGTGCGGCGGCGAACGCGATCTTCTTCTTCACCAGTTCAAATTCGCTGAGTGTTTGCTGAAACTGCTTGCGCGACTTCGCATGTTTGGACATCGCGTTCAGGCAGACTTTCGCGTGCCCCGTACACGTTGCGCCGAAGGTGGTTCGGCCAAAGTTCAGCACCGTCAGTGCCTCTTGCAGCCCACGTCCGAGTGGCCCGAGCACGTTCTCTTTTGGCACGCACATGTTCGTGAAGCGGATCTTGCCCGTTGCGGTGCCACGAATGCCACACTTCGCGGCACGGGTTTCCAGCACTTCAAAACCAGGCAAATCGGGCGTGACGAGGAACGCGGACACTTTGCTGCCGCCTTTGCCATCGGGCGTGCGAGCCATCACTGTGAGCACGTGCGCGATGCCGCCATTCGTGATGTAATGCTTGGTGCCGTTGAGCACGTACGCGGTGCCATCGTCGGTCGGCGTGGCGGTCGTTTGCACGTTCCCCGCATCGGAACCAGCTTCGGGTTCGGTGAGCGCAAATGCACACAGTTTCGAGCCATCGAGCAACCCCGGCAGCCACTTCGCTTGTTGTTCCTTCGTGCCAAAAAGCACGAGCGCCCGGCAACCGATACTGTGGTGCGCATTGACGAATACCGCCGTGCTAGCGCAGTGCCCGCCGAGGATTTCCATCACTTTCAGGTACTGTTGCTGGTTGAAGCCGAGGCCGCCGAACTCGGTCGGCAGCGTCATGCGGTAGACGTCGAGTTGAGCCAAACCGTCGATCACCGAATCGGGAATCCGTGCCTCGCGATCGATCGCAGCTGCGTCGATGTGGGCATCGGCGAAGGCACGCACTTTCGCAGCCGCAACATCGGCAATAGCACGCTTTTCGGGCGGCAACGTCGGGTACGGGAACATCAGGTCGTCGCGGATTTTGCCGAAGAACAGCGACTTCGCGAAGCCGAGTTTGTCGACTGTACCGAGCAGTTCTTCGACCTGCTTCTTTTGGTCGGCAATTTGCGTGGCCGTAAGAGCCATGATAGAACCTCCATCGCTCTCGCCGAGTATGTCTCGAGGCGGGCCGCGTTGTCATTATTATACCCCGCGATGGACTGCTGCAACAACTTCGACTTGCGGCGTTCGGGGCGAATGGTATACCGCACGCATTCGCGAATCCTTCCGTTGGGAGTGCGTATGCGCCGCACGATGTTTGCTTCGGTTGGCCTGATCCTCGCCCTGTTGGTCGGGTGCCATCACGATAAGCACAATCTGAAAGTGTCGTACCCGGAAGAATATACGCTTCCGCCCGATGAGGCACGCTTTAACAACCCGCCCGAATCGGGTTATCGCAAGCCACCGCCGAAGAAAGAATTCAAAGCCGGGCCGGGTGGCGGGGGTGGCGGTGGTGGTGCCGTTGGTAGCGGCTTCGGCAACAACGGCGCAGGCGGCAGTAGTCGATAAAGCGTGCGTTTCTTCGTATACTTCGACTACCTTCATCTTGCCGCCCTGGGAGATTCCGATGCGTACGTTCGTGGCTCTTTTTTGTACCCTCGCGTTTGCGTCGTTGGCCAACGCCGAATCGAAGCCGCTGTTCGATGGCAAAACCTTCGATGGTTGGGATGGCGACACCGATAAGACGTGGAAGATCGAAGATGGCAGCATCGTCGGTGGGTCGCTCGATGTGCTCGTTCCGCGAAACGAGTTTCTTTGCACGAAGAAAACGTACGGCGATTTCGAGCTGAAAGTGACGTTCAAACTCCTCGGCGATAAGGCGAAGGCCAATGCGGGGGTGCAGTTTCGCACGAAGCGGATCCCGAACCACCACGAAGTGTCGGGCTTTCAGGCCGATGCGGGCCAAGACTATTGGGGCGCGCTGTACGACGAATCGCGTCGCAACAAGGTGCTTGCGAAACCCGAAAAGACGCTGATCGACGGCCTCGTTAAATTCGACGATTGGAACGAGTACGTCATCCGCTGCGAAGGGCCGCGTATACGACTCCATCTCAACGGTAAGTTGACGGTCGATTACACCGAAGCCGACGACAAGATCGAACGCGATGGCATCATCGCCATGCAGATTCATGGCGGCGCGAAAGCCAAGGTCTATTACAAGAACATCCTGATCGAAGAACTGCCTGCCGCGAAGAAATAAACTCATGCTGCCACTGATTGTCGTTGCGGTTTGCTTCGCCTCTTTGCCGCCCGTTTCGGGAAACGCGACGATTCGCGCCAAGGCAGGCCCATCGGACATCGTCATCACCACGACGGATCGGCTGGCGGGGGCAATTCACTCGCTTGCGTGGAACGGCAAAGAGTTCATCGACAGTACCGATCACGGTCGGCAACTTCAGTCGGCGTGTTCGCTCGATTGCGGCCAGAAACCGTTTTGGCCAGAGGCGTACAACCCCACCGAAGCGGGGAGTCGCAAGGATGCGATTGGTGCGAAATCTTCGAGCAAACTCCTGCAAATTCAAGCCAAAGCGAACCGGCTAGAGACGCAATCGCAGATGGCGTTTTGGCTGAATCCCGGCGAGAAGTCGGATCGCTATCCGGCAAAGAACGACCTGGCGTTATCAAACTTCCTGCACGCGAAAACGGTGACAATCGGCATTCCCGGCATCGCACATGCCATCGATTACAGCGTGACGTTTACCTTGCCGAAAGGCGAACGCCACACCCTCGCCCAGTTTGAAGTCGTTACGGGATACATGCCCCCCGAGTTCTGCATATTCGAGACGTACGACCGCAAAACGGGCCAATTTTCGCCGCTATCCGATGGCCCCGGCGAACAACCGTTGCCGGTCGTGTTCAGCACGAAGTCCGGCTCGCACGCCATGGCCGCCATCGCAGGTTTGCCCACTACAAAAGGGCAGACGGGACCAGGCTATGGCCGATGGAATTTCCCGCAAGAAAAGGTCGTGAAGTGGAACGTCGTCTATCGAGTCGCAAACGCCGATGGCGTGCCTGCGGGCGAATATGCGTATCGCATTTACGTCATCGTCGGCAGCCGCGAAAACGTCCGCGTCTCGCTCGATCAGCTCGTGAAAGCGAAGTAAAATCGACGTAAGTCACAATTGCGTAGGTTCCAAAACCGATTTTTGGGGTGTTTTTCCGGTTTTCGAGGCCCAAAAAGTCGCGTTTTGATCGCAATTCGCCGATCCGTTTGCCGCAATTTGAACCATTATCGCGGGTTATGTCGAATGCTCTCGTTTCGAGAACCGGCGCAAGTGGCGACATAAAATCGACCGAGCAC
>JAYSKW010001069.1:0-2311 GCA_043726085.1 Limnoglobus sp. | reverse complement strand
GATTATCAGCAAGCGATCGACGACCCCGGCCTATGGGATCCAGATCGTTCGTTGCAAACCGTGTTCAACGCCGAGCGAATGCGCCGGGGTTTGCCGTTGTTACTGAACCAAGTGCAACAGCGATACGTCCCTGGCGAGACGGTGCTGCTTGCCGGGTCACTTTCACTCGGTGCGAGGGTTGCCCACGACAAGCTCGGCATCCCGCTGGCCACGATTCACCTCCAGCCGATCGCGATGTACAGCGTCGTCGATCCGCCGTTGTACCCGACGCTGCGGATTCGCCCGTGGTGGCCGCACTGGTTCCGCCGCACGATTTACTGGTACGCTGACCGCTACATGCTCGACCCGCTGCTCGAACCGGTGAATGCATACCGCGTCGAGATCGGCTTGCCGCGTATCCAGCGGCTTTGGGGCGAGTGGCGACATTCGCCGCAACTCGTTCTCGGCCTGTTCCCAAAGTGGTTCGCGAACGCCCCCGATTGGCCCGCCGCGTTCCGGCAAACGGGCTTCATTCCCTACGATCAAAGCGAAAATGCGGAACTGCCAGCCCCGGTACAAGCGTTCCTCGATGCGGGCGATCCGCCGATCGTGTTCAGCTTCGGTTCGGCGATGCGTCACGGACGGCCGTACTTTGCAGCCAGTGCGGAGGCGTGCCGGATTCTGGGCAAACGCGGGCTGATTCTGGCGAAGGGCGGCGAACAGATTCCCACGAACCTAGCACCCGGCGTGGCCGCTTTCGATTACGCGCCGTTCAGCCAAGTCTTTCCGCGATCGTTGGCGGTGGTGCATCATGGCGGCATCGGCACAACGGCCCAGGCCCTTACCGCAGGTATTCCGCAACTCATCATGCCACTCGCGTTCGATCAACCCGATAACGCCCAGCGCCTCGAGCGCCTCGGCGTGGCCAAATCGCTGCCGCCGAAGGCATTCACACCCGAAGCCATCGCGAGAATGATCGCCGACATCACGACGAACGCCAACGTCAAACGTGCCTGCGAAGTCATCCGCGAAAAGATGCATATCGACCCCATTCCCGAAACGTGCCGCCTGATCGAGGCGTTAAAATCGAAGTGAGTCCCAAGCGAAGCCATAATTTCGTTGCATCTTCTCGATGAAAGTGGAAATTACATAAAATGCAAGCGTGGTTTGAGTATCAGTTTGATCGCTCCAACTACAGGGTTTTTCGATGAGTTGGGACTTGATAATATTCAATACCTGTGGCAAAGCTCCACCGCCACTGGAACAATTACAGGAGAGCGACTATGAGCCGCTTGGACCTGCTGTAGAAGTGCGGCAACGTATCGCAGCGCTGCTACCGGGCGTGGATTGGACCGACACATCGTGGGGCATTTACGAAGGTGACGGCTTCTCGATAGAATTCAACGTCGACGACGATCCCATTGGAAACATGATGCTCCACATCAGAGGTGGCAGCGACGCGATTTCGGCACTTGTGACTATTTGTCAATCAAATAGTTGGTCGGCGTTAGACTGCTCGACGAGCGAATTTCTCGATTTGCAGAATCCGTCGCATGAAGAATGGGCAGGCTTTCAAGCGATTCGCGACAAAGTCTTAAAAAGATACTGATTTTCGGCGATACATAACACCGGAGGTGTGGATGTCGCGACTGACTTGGGCAGACTTGTTGATCGAGGAGATTACTCCCGACCAATTTCGTGATTGGCTGGCACCGTGGGCCAGCGTGGTCACCGGCACAGTTGGGCCTGCATTCGCAAGCAGGTTCGGGTTCTTGTTCCTGCGTCGCCCGGAGGGGCACGTTGAAATGCTAGACGTTTTCACGGGCCAATTGGAATCTGTCGCCGATAGTTATGACGAGTTCATACGAGAGGTCAACGAGCAGTGGTGGCAGGAAGTGTACTTGCTATCGGAGTTGGTTTTTCAACTTCAAGAGGCGGGAATCGTGCCGGGGCCAGGCCAGTGCTATGCGATACCGCATCCCAGCGTCGGCGGCCCGAACCCTGCCAACGGAGATGCCATCGACCCACGGTTCGTGCAGCTGATGGATATGGCGGTTTGGCAGACTATCTGTGCGCAACTAGTGGGTACGAAATCCGTATCGGCTTGATGACGTTCACCCGATCTTCCGATTCATAGTTACGAAACTCGACGCTCGCTTCGGATATCAGCGCCCGTCAGGATTCACATTATCATCGACGGGTTCACACAGCATATGTGCGAAATCATCGTTTACGGCTTTGCCTCGGGTGGCCGCCTCGTCGGAGGGCGGCTTGCGGGTGGGCGGCTTGCTGCCGGTCGTGGTGCTGCGGGGCGGTTGGCTGCCGGTCGCGG
>JAYSKW010001068.1:0-7167 GCA_043726085.1 Limnoglobus sp. | reverse complement strand
TCGGCTTCGGGTCGAAGATGTCCATCTGCGACGGGCCGCCGACCATGAACAGGAAGATCACCCGCTTCGCCTTCGCGGCAAAGTGCGGCACCTTCGCGGCCAGCGGATTCCTCGACGCCACCGCGTCGTGGCTCATCATCCAGTTCATCGCGATCCCGCCGAGGCCGCCACCGGCCCGGTACAAGAACTCTCGTCGATTCGCCGCAAACGGAAAGTGTGGTGCGTTCATGAAACTAGTTTAGCCGAAGGCGCGGGGAGGTTGCAAATGGGAAGCGGAGCCTTCCACCGATTCGCTGAGTTTCACGACCCGCACGCGCTGGCCAGTCGAATTGTAAAATACGATGCGGTCGTCGGGTTCGGACCAGATCGCGCTGGTCTTCAGCATCCGTGGGCCTTCGACGTGGAACACCGTTCCCCATTGCTGGCCACCGCGCAAGATTGGTGTCTCGAAGAACGGCGTGCGTTCCACGTCCAGTGCGTCTTGCTCGCAAAGCGTCGTGCGCACGAAGCGCCGCAATTCGTCTTGCGTCGATAATGCAACGACCGGTTCCGCCATGTCACAATCATCGGCAAAACGCGAAGCCGTCAGGCGCAAACCGAGGTGCCGTCGCTCGGGAAACGCGGCAGAGTGTGCGGATTTTACCGACGGTGCAGTTGGCGCAGCGCCTCGTACAGCACGATGCCTACCGACGTGGCGAGGTTCAAGCTGCGAACGTGCGGGGTAAGCATCGGAATTTCGAGCAGCCGTGCGGCATACTTTTCGCGAATCGCGGGTGGTAAGCCTTTCGATTCCGCCCCGAACAGCAGGCAATCGCCATCTTGGAACGTGGCTTGCGTATAAGTCAGCTGCGCGGGGCACTCGATCGCCCACAACCCCGGACCTCCACCGGCCTCATAGAGGCCAGCTACACCCTTTCCGAAACTGGCCTCGAAATCCGCGAACGTGACGTGTGGAACCCAATCGACGTGCGGCCAGTAATCGAGACCCGCACGCTTCACGCTCTTGTCGTCCAAGCGAAACCCGAGGCGGCCGATGAGGTGCAATCGCACGCCATTCGCGGCACATAACCGAGCCACGTTCCCCGTATTCGGCGGAATCTCCGGCTCCCACAACGCCACGTGTAACACGACGACCCTCCATCGAAGATTACCGACTTTCCCACTTGCGTTCTTACGGGGTGTTGCTATCGTTCGCAACGGATTGGGGTACGTTGGCCAATGGGGTGCGAGTCATGCGGACACGGATGTTTTGTGCGGTGTGGGTATGCGTCGCGATGGCGGCGAGCGGTTCGGCGATGGTGCCGGGTGGCATTGCACCACCGCACGATGGTCTGGAACCGACGCCGGTGGCACGCGAATTTCACCTCGCGAATGAGCCAGCGAAGTCGCTACCCGCAGTTCCCGCACAACGTGGCCAGCGACCGGCAGGTAACAAATCGGAACTCGGGGAATGGCTCGATAACCTGTCGCCATTGATGCTGGGCCACGCGCTGCCGTGGGTGCGCTGGATTTAATCTCTAAGTTTTGCCGCGGTTGCCATCTATACTGGTCGGATATGCCAATATCGATCACCTGCCCGAAATGCCGCGAAGTACTCGACGTTCCCGACGACTTCCTTGGTCGAGAGGTGCGTTGTGCGTCGTGCCAACAGATTTTCGCGGCCACGGCGAATGCAGCGCCCGACGACGGTGTTCCCGTCGCACGGCCCGCTCGCAAGCCATCGCGTTCGCCCGAATATGGCGAAGACGACCGACCGATTCGATCGCGTAAAAAAAGTGGAAACCGGCTGGTACTCTGGTTGCTCCTCGGCGGCGCGGGCTTATCGATGTGCGCCTGCTGTGGCGGCATGGCGGTGTTCGTCGGCAAAATGATGTCGCCAGACTTCGTGCCGTATACTTCGCCCGATGGTCGCTTCTCGACCGTCTTTCCGAGCGACACGTTCAAATCCAAACGCAACACCGGGCGAGCAGCCGAGTCCGCACAATCGGTCGAAAGCACGCGAACGCTTTACCAAGAAACGTACTTCGTGTACTTCGTCGAACTGACCGACGCAGACCGCAAAAAGCCCGCAGAGAAAGTCGCGGAGGAGTTCGCAACCGGGTTGATCGACATGTCGCAAAATGGCCGCGAAGAGAATGCGCGGAACAAGATCGCCTTTCAAGGGCACGATGCGATCGACCTGTCGATCGCGCTGCCCGACGGCAAATTCACGATCGCACGGGTAATCGTCACGAAAGATCGCGCCTACGTCGTCGGCGTCACCGGCCCCGGCAACCCCGGCGGCGCACCGTGGGTGGAAGACTACTTGGAGAAGTTCCAAATTCTGGAACTCGAAGCGAAGAAGTGAGCTTAGTTATTCGGGAGGGCCGCGGATGGCAGACGACATTGTGGTCGGCGGATTGTACGCCACCCGCGACGAGGACGGCTCGTACGGGATCATGAAGGTCCTGGTCGTGGACGAGGACGCCGTCCACCTCCGCAGCTACGCTACACGGTTCAAGGAATTGCCGGCCGAAGTCCGATCATCCGAACTCTCGATGGACGGGCCCGAGGGGTTCGGCATCGGCCACTTCCCGCTGGCCCGCGAGGAATTCGACAGCGAGGAGCCGATGCTGGTCGGCCGCGAGTCGGTGGACGACGACGAGTTGGATGGGCATCGCATCTGGTTGAATTCGGTTCCGCCGGGCAAGCCGTGGTGGCGGTTCTGGTAGGTTTCGTGCCACTGAGTTGGGTCGTTAGTTAGGCTATAGAGGGCGTGCCGATGGAGGCGTTCGAGCGGTGCCCCCGCTGCCGACGGAAGCGGGCGGGGTTCGCGGTGTACCGGTGCCCGGACTGCGGAGCGGGGTTCTGCGCTGGGTGCGACGAGGACGAAACGGACGACCAACCGGAGGCTTCGGTCAGGTGGCCGCCGCGTTGGAGGCGTGGCTGGACTCGTGCCCAGTCTGCACCGGGGCGGTCGGCGACGGGGATCAGGTCGGGGTGATCGCAGGCCCGGCAGACGACCGGCAAGACGTGGACAAGTAGGGACATCCCTTGTGCTTCCCGCATCGCGAACTGGACCATGCCGATCCCAGGCACCCACAATCGCAAGCATTGATCATCCGTCAGAAGTCTCACGACTTCTGCTACCAGGAATCGATTTGACTTCCGGACCCGTTCTGGCGACGATTCAACGCGTTCCCTAGTACGACATCGGGGAATCCCGCCGACCCGTTCCGCCATTTTCCGGAGACCGCACCGTGATGCGCATCAAAACCTTCGTCGGTATCTTTCTCTCTTTGGCATGTGGGCCGGTTCTCGCGCAACCGGCCGAGTGGGCGACGGTTACCGAGGACGATCGTGCGATCAAGATCGAGACCGATAAGCTCGAAGCGGTCATTCCCAAACGGAATCCCAAACACTGGATGACCGGTATCGAGAAAGGATCGTTCCTCGACAAAACCACCGGCTTCCGCGAAGTCGGCGACGGGCTGATGGTCATCGACTGGCTGATGGAAGCGGGCAGCGATGCCGCCTGGTCGGACAAGGTGATTACCACCGACGGCAACGGCGTCGGGCGATACAGTTGGTTCGAGAACGAGACCGACCTGGTCCGACGCGAATTTACTCGCATGTCCCACGGCAGCAGCCATCGCAAGCGTATGGTCGAAGGCCCGCAACTCTGCCATCGCATGAAGCCGGTGCAGCCCGAGGTCATTCGCGGCAAAGACTTCGTTGCGGTGAAGACCACGTACAAGTACGAGTTTGCCGCGCCGGGCCGTAAAGCCGGTTCGCAGTGGACGCAACTCGTCGTGTTCCCGAAGGGAGAACGCTTTTTCGTGTTGATGGACAAGATCGACAGCGTCAACGATTCGGACGAAATGCTCCTCCGCAACGACACGCCCGGCTGCGTTCGCCACGACAAAGGCGACACCTTCAGCGAGATGTACCTCAGCTATCTCAGCGGGCCGAAGGGGCTGCGCATTCCGTCGAGCGAGTTCTTCACGCCGTTCCCGCCGGACTTAAAGTTCGGCTACCGCCGCGACACGCACAAGACGCCCGAGCATTTCATTCGCGCGTACCATTTGAAGGACAAAAAGACTGGCAAAGACGGCCCGTGGCTCGCCGGGCTGACGCTCGAACCCTCAGTCGTCTACGAAGCCTGGGCCAGCCAACGCCCAGGTGGGATCATCGTGATGATCGAGGAGATTCACGGCAAGCCGGTGAAGGCAGGCGAGTCGTTCAGTGCGACACACATTGTCGGCTACTTCGACACGATCGAAGACATGCACAAGGTCAACGACCGCCACAAAGGCCACACCGCACTCACCGCCGACAAATCCGGCTGGCGACTAGTGAAGTAACCGAAGAGCAAAGGATGGCTCGCGTGCAAAAACATTACATTCGGCTCGATGCGATCAAAGCCGCGACCTCGACGCGGACGAGCCGGCCGCCCTCGAACCTCGCTCTCAGGTATGGCGAGGTGAACTCGGCGTACCCCGACTCCGGCCGCAAGTTCCCACTCAACTCAGTCGAATAGCGGTCGGTTCCCACGGACGGCGTCGTTCGTGGGAATAGTTCCGCCCATTGGACATCATTCGGTGGCACGCTCTTGACGAGGGTGCAACAATAGAGGTGCTGCGAATGTTCCGGAACTGTTTCGGGGTCACACTCATGCTGCGTTCTGTCTGGGTGCTCCTGGCTGGGTTACTTATTGCGACTTCAACGAATGCTGCTGAACCGTCGATCCGGTTCCAGAAGGACGTGGTCTACGCGACGTTCGATGGCGAGAAAGTGCAACTCGATATGGCCATGCCGGCAGGTGTAGGGCCGCACCCCGTGGTGGTTTGCTTACATGGCGGCGCGTGGAAGTCTGGCAGCCGGAAAGATCTCTCAAAGCCATCACCGGTGGATATGGATTTCGGCACCGGCAAAAAGAGCCTGATCGAATGGCTCGCCGAACGCGGGTTCGCGGCGGTGTCGGTGGGGTATCGTCTGGCTCCGAAGAACAAGTTCCCCGCACAAATCGAAGACGCGAAGACGGCGGTGCGCTACCTTCGTGCGAACGCGAAAGCCCTGAACCTCGACCCGACTCGCATTGCCGCACTCGGGTTCTCAGCAGGTGGGCACCTTGCCGCGCTACTCGGCACGACGGATAGCGCTGCGGGGTTCGAGGGCACGCTGTACCACGAACAATCCAGCCAGGTGCAGTGCGTCGTCGACTTCTTCGGCCCGGCGGATTTGTCGCTGTATTCGGAGGCCGAAGGGATCGAGAAGGCGTTCATGGTGCCGTTACTCGGGGCACGATACGCCAGCCAGCCGAACGTTTACAAGAAGGCGTCGCCGATCGAACACGCGAGCAAGGAATCGGCACCGTTCCTGATCATTCACGGCACCGCCGATGTCATCGTTCCGGTGATTCACTCCGAACGCCTTCACGATAAGCTGATCGCTGCTGGTGCGCGGTCGGAACTTATCACCGTTAGCGGGAAGGGGCACGGCTGGGGCGGCGAACCCGCCGTCGAAACGATGGGCACCGCGATCAAGTTCCTCAAAGCCGAGTTGAAAGCGAAATGATTGCACTGACGCCACAGGTCCGTTTGCCGGGTGTTTCGATTCACTTCCACTGGATGCGAGTGGGGTTCGCCTTCTGTATCGCCACGGTGTTTGTGTTCGCGCACGGCTGCCACAAAGACGATGTCGATCACGAACCGTCGTTTCAATCGCGGCCCAAAATCACGTCGAGTGCCCAACAACCGCGTACGTGAATCGCGGTGGCCGAACGTAGGTGATCGAGCATCACGCGATCGTCGCAACCGGCGTCTTCCATCGCATCGGCGAGGATCGGCATCCGGTCGTAGCCGCCATCGAGCGAAATGCCTTCGGCAATTTGTTTCGCCGTCTCCGAAATCAGACAACGCGAACCATCGGGGTAACACATGCCGCCACCCGCGAAATTCGGTTGCAAGAGGTAGACGCGAAACGGATTGCCGACGATTTCGCGATACAAATCGCAGGCTCGCTTATTCAAGGTTTCGCGGGCCATCATGCGTTTCCCCGTCGCAGCGGTCGTCGTTGTGGCAAACTCCGCCCACAACAACACGCGATCGACAGCGACGACGAGATTCGCCGAGATGATGCCTTGCGCGACGAGCATCCCCGCGAGTGGATCGAAGTGGCCAGTCGGTAGTGAAATATCCATCCGACGCTGAATGACCGCCTGCGCGGCCTCATATTTCGGCAGATACTCCGCATGAGTCAGTTCGCCATCGACGAACTTCTCTACCGCAAGAATCCCTTCGCGAACAATCGGCTCGTCGATGTGATCCCAAACGAATCGGGCCATCGCGCAGCCGATGAGTTGGAGTTTCCTCCCACTCCGATTCCGCGTAACGAGGGCGTGCATCTTGCGCGGATGAATGCACGTCAGCCATTGCGATTCGGTCATTTACTTCCCGTTGTTTCGCAACCGGAGAATCGGGCCAACGAGTACGAGGAACATCAGGAATGTCAGCCCTGCGGCCCCGAAGAACAGGTAGCGCGGCAGATGGCGATTGTCGTAATCCGGTAGCGGCGTTACGCCGGTTGGAACGAGGTCGAAGTGGGTCACGTCACCGACGGCGAACCGCGACACATCGACGCGGAAACCATCCCGTGCGGGCACGGGCACATCTTTATGCAGTTCGAGAATTGCGGTGGCCTTGCCTTCCTCGAAGACGTGTTTCGCGACTTCGCGTAGGCTCAGCGATTCTTCGACTTCGGGCTTCGTGCCACCTTTGACAACTCTTCCGTCGTCTTGCGTCACTTCAAAATAGATGGGCCGACCGTGCGAAAGTGCCAGCGTTGTCAGCGTGCCGGTAGCAACGGATTGTCGCCCGGAAATCGGTGGGGCAAGACCCGAGATGTGTGCCACATTGACGACCGTGAAGAACAACAGCGATGCGGCAATCGCTCCGATGATGTTGACCGCGTTACTGGCGGCGATCATCTCGCCTTTGCGTTCCTTCGGGGCCTTGTGTTGCAACAGCGTGAACAGCGGCACGATGTAGAAACCGGTAAAGCAGCCGATGGTGATAATACAGCCGATGAGGACCGGAACGTTGTCGATGAACATCGCCGCCCCGACGAGCGCGAGGATCATTCCAACGGCACCGAGCAGCACGAGCCGCAGTTCGACGCGCTTGCCGG
>JAYSKW010001067.1:0-1681 GCA_043726085.1 Limnoglobus sp. | reverse complement strand
C
Organism: Limnoglobus sp.; assembly: GCA_043726085.1. GTDB lineage: Bacteria > Planctomycetota > Planctomycetia > Gemmatales > Gemmataceae > Limnoglobus. The sequence continues at coordinate 1,680 of JAYSKW010001067.1, read as the reverse complement.
GCCGAATCGGTCGCCCCTTCGCGTTGCAGTTTCCGTGACAGCTTTTCGACGTTTTCCGATAGCCGATTCTGCTCTTCGGCTAATTTCTTCAACGCTTCGGCTCGCTCGGCAGGGTTAGTTTTGGCACCGGCTTCAGCGATCTTTTTCGATAGCTCCTCTTGTTGCGCTGTCAGCGAATCGATCTCAGTACCTTCTTGTTTTCGCTTCTTCGCAAGCTCGTCTACCGATTCCGGTTTCTCGTCGGACAGTTCCTTCGTCATCTTTTCCAAACGATCCACGGCCTTATGTGCGGCCACCGCCGCTTCGCCGGGACGGTTGCGGCGTTGGGCGTCGGCGGCGTTCCGCAGATCGTCAGCCAGCCCGCGTTTCCCCGCCGTCTCCGCCGCTTTATCGAGTGCCTTAGCCTCCGCCTCGGCTTGTTTGGCCTTCTCGCGAAGTGCCGATGCCTCCGGTTGCGATTTCGCATCGCGGCTCTTTTGGTCTGCGAGCGCGTTCAATGCCGACGCCTGTTGTCGCTTCTCTCCAGCGATTCGTTCGGTTTTGGAAATCGCCTTCGCACCATCGCTCGCCGCTTTCTCCAACTCGGCCGCGGAGCGTTCAATCCCGGCGCGGTCTTGTGGCGTCAGTTTCTCAAGGGCCTGGCCGATCGGTCGGCGTTCGGCTTGCTTCGCGGCATCGGCCACGGTGCGTTCAATGGCGTTCTTCAACGTGCGAATATCGCTGCGGAGTTCGTTCGCGCTCGCCCACGGTTCGAGGTCTTCGATGGCCGCATTCAAACGATCGAGCGCCGCTTTCTGATTCTTCTTCGCGGCCTCGATCGCTTTGTTCGCGGCGGGTGTTCCCGCCGTGCGTTTGGCGCTTGCGATCTCGGGTTCGATCGCTTCCATGAAGCGGTTGTCGAGTTCTTCCATCGTGCGGGCCAGCGATTCGACTCGCTCCGTCGTGGCGGAGTTAGGCAATGCGTTGCGTCGAACGACATCGCGGAGTCGCTCGGTTTTGGCTTTCAAACCCGCACGCGGGTCGGCGACGGGGGCACGTGCCACACGCTGCGCTTGTTCGGCACGATCGAGCGGATCGGTGGCGGGGAGTGCCTTCTGAGCTTCGTTTAATTTCGCGTTCGCGTCGAGTTGCAAGTCGCGAACCCGCGCCAACTCGGGTCGCAGTGCGACGATTTCCCTTTGTAGCCACGCCTTCATCGACTCTGCGGACAAGATGCGAATTTCGACTTCCGGGCTTCGGCCTGGCGCTTTGTCGATCGAGTAATCGTCCCAGTCGGTCGCCATCGCTCGCAGGAAAATCACGTCGCCATCGGCGGGCGGTTTGCCAGCGGCATTCGCGAACTGCGCGATGGCTACCACGCGCTCGTCTTCGAGAATCTGCGGCTGCGGGCGAATCGTTGCCGTCACGGTGCCAACCACCGCTTGCAGCGTGTTCGCGTTGCGCTCGGCATCGATCGCTGGCCACACGCGATACGGTTCCTCGCCACTACGGTGTTCCCAATTCAGTTGGCAGACGGCAAATGTGCGGTCGTCGGCGCGGGTGCGAACGAGCAATTTCGCCGTGGGAAGCAGCAACAACGGATCTTGCCCCGCACGCGGTTTGTCGATCGTCACCATCGGCGCGGGGTCGGGTGTGGTCGAAATTTCGATGAGCCGCGTACCGGTGAGGCCGCGTTCGTCG
>JAYSKW010001066.1:0-10442 GCA_043726085.1 Limnoglobus sp. | reverse complement strand
ACAGTGGAAGTACGCCTGCACGTTGCGCTCCGATGAATGGTCCGGCTGGCGGCTGGGGCAGCGCGTGGCGAAGGTCTGGGGCAACCCCGAATATCGCCACTTCGGCTGGCGTGGCCGCGCCCGCAACTGGCTGCTCGATCGTGCGGTGTACCTAGACACCTTGCAACTCACCGATGCACGCATTGCCGAGTTCACCGCGAGCCTGCGGCGACATCGTCCGGGGCTGATCTTCGGCCATGCGCATTCGCTGTATCTCGTCGTGGATCGGCTGAAAAAGCAGGGCGTAACCGACATTCGGCCGAACGGGATTTTATCCACTGCGATGCCATTACACGACTGGCAACGCACCGTCATCGAGAGCGTCTTCGGCGTGAAAGTGACCGACCGTTACGGCTGCGAAGAAGTGAGTTTGATCGCCTGCGAATGCGAAGTTCACGACGGTTTGCACGTCAACGCGGACTCGGTTTTCGTCGAAGCCGAACGCGGGCGGAGCGGGCCGTTGTTGGTGACCGATTTGACGAACCTCGCGATGCCAATCATCCGCTACCGGATCGGCGATCACGCGACGTTATCCGACCGACAATGCGCGTGTGGTCGCGGGTTACCGCTGATCGAATCGATCCAAGGTCGCGATGCCGATTACGTAGTGACACCGGCCGGTCACTTGATCTCCGGAATCTCGCTGACAGAGAATTTCGCACTGTTGATTTCGGGTACGGCACAGGTGCAAATCATCCAGGAAACGCACACGCGGCTCACGATTCGCATCGTCCCCGATGATGCATTTAACTCGAAGAGCCGGATGCAAATTAACGCACTCGTGCGCGAGACGTTCGGCCCCACCGTCGGCTACGATCTCGAACTCGTCGACGCGATTCCGCAAGAGAAATCGGGCAAATATCGCTTCTGCATCTCAAAAGTGGCCCCCGATCACGCACGGGCGCTGACGGTATGACGCCGCAAGTCTCGATCGTGATGGCCGCAAAGAACTACGCCCGCTTTCTGCCGGTGGCGGTCGAGTCGGCGATTGCGCAGACGTATGCGAGCTGGGAACTCCTCATCGTCGACGATGGCTCCAGCGATGACACCCCGCTGGTAGTGAAACCGTACTTGCACGACTCGCGGATTCGCTATCTGCGTTCGGATAAACTCGGGCAGTCGCGGGCGAAAAACCTCGGCATCGCAATGGCGCGCGGTGAGTTCATCGCGTTCCTCGATGCCGACGATGCGTGGCTCCCCACGAAACTCGAACGCCAACTCGCGTTGTTCACCCGTCCCGATGTTGGCGTCGTCTTTTCGCTGCGCGAATTGATCGACGAAAATGGTAACCGTCTGCCGAATCCGCTGCGACCGTTGCCGCCGCGTGGCCGCGTGCTCGATGCGATGTTCGTGCAAAACTTCGTCTGCTTTTCGTCGGCGATCGTGCGACGTTGCGCATTCGAGCAAGTCGGCCGTTTCGACCCACGTTGCGATCTCTCGATCGACTACGACCTCTGGCTGCGCGTCGCGAAACAGTACGCATTCGAGTACGTGCCGGAGCCGCTCGTGCTTTATCGCACGGGGCACGGGAACCTTTCCAGCAAGCTCGCGGACCGCGTGGCGACGGCGTTTTCGATCATGCACAACGCTCGCGATGGCGTGTCCCCGGCGGCAATCGCCCACGGTTACGCATCGACGTGGCGCACGCTCGGCTGGGTGATGCGCGGGGCCGAACTCCGCACCGCACTCGCCTGTTTTTGGCGTGCCCTCGCGTATCCGCATCGTCGCATCGAAAGCGCAAGGGGTCTAGTGAGTACGCTCGTCAACTGGCTACGTGGCCGACGCCCCACGACCGCTGCCGAGAACCTGACGATCAATCGCTGAAACGAAGCCATTCCTCGCTTGCTAACAAGCGAGGAAGGCCGCAGCATGAAGACCAGAAAATATAATCGCTATTTCTTCAGTCGACGAAGCGAACTATACACGACTTCCGTAGATGAATTGATCGCGATGATCGACAGCAATCCCCCCTTGCCGGGATGATCGATGTTGAAGATTTGTGGCACCATCGCCTGGGTGACCGAAGCGAACTTTCGATACTTGATTTTTTTGTTCGCTGCCATTCCGCTCTCGACGCGCCGATAGGTCGTGCAGATCACGGCAACAATGTTCGGGTCTTTGGCTTTCAGATTGATTTGGACTTTGGTTGGATATGCCATGGACATTATACCTCTGTAAAAGCGGCTTCGATGGGTGCATGACTATAGCCGCCCACTGCGACCGTGATGTCGGTTTCGGTGTCGGTTGCGGAGACGGCTCCACCGATTGGTGCGAACAACTCGGCGGTGAGTGTGAAAACCCCCGTCGCGAGCGTACCCGTACTCGGCATGCGGACGGACCAATCCGCAGGCATCGTCCCCGGCGTGAATGTGATCTCGCTTTGGCTCGTTCCGAGAGTACAAACGATTTTGTAGTCCCCCGCTGCGAACTTAGGCAGGACGCTGTCGTCCCAGTAACTCCCCGAAATCGTGAAGCTTCTGGCCACGCGCTCGCCGGTTTCGGGCCAGGTGATGTCAATTTGAAACGCCAAGGTGATCTCCTTCTAAACGAGTTAAGGTAACGGTTCGATTCGGACGTTTCGTACCGCGAGGATTCCACTGAGTCCGAAAATTCCGAGCGGTCGCCGCGGCGACCAAGTACTCAGTGGAAAGACATCGGGCGCGTAAGCTTTGTCGAGTGCGTTTCGCTGATTGTCGATCAGCACTTCGATTTCATCGCGGTTGAGATTCACCAGTTGCAATGGAGTCTCGTCGGGGGAAACGATGAAGACCGAGAAGCCGGTGGGTTGCACTTCCAAGATCACGGTTCGCCACGGTCCGGGTGGTACTTCGATGGTTCGTGGAAGATAGCTGGGTGCGGTGTGCGACATCGACATGGCAATCGGCACTTCGCCGACGCGGTGGCCTTCCGTCCGCAGGTGTTTATAGATTTTGGCGGTGTTGACCTTCCGCTGAAACTCGTTGATTTCGATCGTGAATGCAGTGTGCTGCTTGGTGCCTTTTTGCGTGGCCACTTGGTCCAACCCCCAGAATATCCCGATGCGCGGATTGTTTTCGACGGGCAGTTTGGCTTGCGGCGTACCCGAGTCCATCGTCATTTGTCGGACTTCCGCAGTGAATCGGTAATGCTCCGTTTGCGGGTCGTCGACTAGGCACAACAAGCTCAGGCGTTGCGATTGAAAGCCGATCGTTCCATCGAAGATTTGCGAATCTTTCAAGATCGACTCGCCGAGCTTCCAATCGTACCACTTCGGCATTCCCGTTTCACCGATGAGCGTAACCGCCTCCCCGCGCGCCAATGCCCGATCGATCTGACGCTTCGGATCGATCTCGCGCTTCGCGACGATCGCTGCGGCGACGATGAGGAATACGAGCGCGACCAGCGCGATCGCGACGCGATAGCGTCGGGTGGACGACAAAAGTCTTCCGACGAGAGTCAACGGCTTCGCGATCGTCGGTTTGCGTTCCGTCCAGTTTCGCAAATCCCCAGCGAGTTGGGCGGCCGTTTCATAGCGAGCGGACGGTTCGAGCCGCAGGCACTTCTGCACGATCGCATCCAAGACCGGGCAGAGATTCGGGGCGTGATTCCGCGGCGCGGGACTCGGCTCAAGGTCCATTTTCTGGAGCACTTCCATCGGCGACGCCGCGCGATACGGCGGTTGGCCGGTCAGCAGAAAATGTAGCGTGGCCCCCAGCCCGTAAACGTCTGTTCCCAGGCCGATGCGTTTCTTATCGCCCATCGCTTGTTCGCGCGCCATGTAACTCGGCGTGCCGACGACCATCCCGGTTGCGGTCAAGTCATCGTGATCGTCCGCGTGCTTGGCGAGTCCGAAATCTGCAACTTTAACCTTGTTTTCGTGCGAAATCAGAATGTTGCTCGGTTTGATATCCCGATGCAGCACCCCCGCGACGTGGGCGGCATGAACCGCATCCGAGACTTGCGCCATGATCTGCGTCGCTTCCTCGGGTGGAAGCGGGCCGTTCTTCCGAACTCGCTGCGCGAGCGTTTCCCCAGCCACGTACTCCATCGTGTAAAACGGGCCGGAATCGCACTCGTTCACTTCGTAGACTTCGACGATTCCGGCGTGGCCGATCCGCCCGAGCGCTTTGACTTCGTTCATGAACCGTTCGCGGTTCTGGTTATTCGGCAACCGCCCGTTCATCATGACCTTGATCGCCACCGTCCGCGACGTACCGACCTGCGTGGCCCGGTAGACGTAACCCATGCCGCCGTGGCCGATCAAATCGAGGTCCGTGTAGTTTTCGATGACGGGTACCGCCCAACGTTTTGGCGGTAACGTCCGAATTTTCTCGGCGATAATTGTCGTTGGAAGTGCGACGAACGATCGATAGGTACCCGTCTCGGTGTTCTGAGAGAACTCGAAGTCTTCATCGCGATCCGCTGGCGTGTCGGCCAGTTTCGGCGTGGAACCGTTACCGACGACCGAGCCGCACGATGGACAAATGCCATCGGTCAACGGTTCAGGTATCGGGTGCGCACAGCGAGCGCACGTACGACTTTCCGCCACAATATGACCCTCCGCTATGCAATTTCCCGATTGTGACGCATCAAATCTCAGGGGTCAAGCGAAATTCGCACGAAAAATAAAATTGCGTAAAACGGACGGTTTTCCTGCTGACCTTCTCACGGCACGCCGTGTGCGGATACACTTTCCCCACAGGAACCAAACGCAATACGAGGGGATTCGCGATGGCTGACAAGAAGATGAGCAAGGAAATTCAGAAGGTGCAATCGGAGATCAACAAGGAGTTCGGCGAAGGATCGCTGATGTCGCTGGGCGATGTCGAACTGGCGGCGAAGGGTATCGAAGGCATTCCGACGGGGTCGCTCGCACTCGATTTGGCCCTGGGTGGCAAGGGTTTGCCGCGGGGCCGCGTGATTGAAATCTACGGGGCGGAGTCTAGTGGCAAGACGACGATCGCCCTGCACACGATCGCCAACGTGCAGAAGCAAGGCGGCGTGGCGGCGTTCATCGATGCCGAACACGCACTCGACCCCACGTGGGCCAAACGCATCGGCGTCGACCTCGAATCGCTGCTCGTCAGCCAGCCGAGTTACGGCGAAGAAGCGCTTCGCATCGCGGAAATGCTCATCAAGTCGAATGCGGTGGATATTATCGTCATCGATTCGGTGGCCGCACTCGTGCCCAAGAGCGAATTGAACAACGACATCGGCGATGCGTCGGTCGGCGTGCAAGCCCGCTTGATGAGCCAGGCGCTTCGCGTGCTGAACCCCGTGATTAACAAAACGCGAACCTGCATGATCTTCATCAACCAGATTCGCCTGAAGATCGGCGTGATGTACGGCAACCCCGAAACGACGACCGGCGGGCTGGCGCTGAAGTTTTACGCCACGGTGCGGTTGGAAGTGCGGAAGGCCGCACAGATCAAAGACGGCGACGAAGCGATCGGCACCGAAATGAAGGTGAAAGTCGTCAAGAACAAGATTGCCGCGCCGTTCCGCACCGCCGAGATGGAACTCTATTACGATCGCGGCATCGACTACGAAAACGACGTGATCCGCATCGGCGTCGAAGACGACATCATCACCAAGAGCGGGGCGTTCCTCAGTTTCGGCGACACGCGACTCGGCCAAGGCAAAGACAATGCGCGGAAGTTTCTCCGCGAGAACACCGCCATTCGCGATAGCATCGTGCAACTCATTTTGGTGAAGCACGCACCGAGTGTCGTCGGCGCGGCGCCCGCGATTGCCGAAGGGGCCGAAGACGCAGAAGCGATCGAAGCCCCCGCGCCGAAGAAGCGCAGCAAGGCGGCACCTGCGGAGTAAGGCCGATAGGGCAATGTGGGGCACGTTTTTTTCGTGCCATTGTTGAGAATGGCACGTAAAAAACGTGCCCCACATAATTTCCCCCTCATGGATGAGGTTTTTCGCTGTGTCTGATGCGGATGCTCGCTCGCGATCTTCGATGGTATTGGCCGCCGGTACGAACTGGTTTGCGTTCGCGGCGGCGCTCGGGGTCAGCTTCTTTCTCACGCCGTATCTGATCGGTTCGCTCGGTAAGCCGCGCTACGATATCTGGTGCGTCGTCGAATCGATTCTCGCCTATTTTACCCTTCTCGATATGGGCATCGCGGCCTGTCTGGTGCGCGAAATCGCTCGGAAACAAGCTACTCGCGATGTCGATTCCACGAACCGCATCACTTCGGCGTGTCTCGCAATCTACACGGCAGCGGGTGCGTTTGCGATGCTCGTCGGCGTGCCTCTGGCGTTCGCGTTCGTGCCGATCCTCGAAGCCCGCGATGGCGTCGGTGCAGTCCTGGGTTTTGCCGTGCTCATGCTCGCAAACCTTGCGCTCACATTGCCGCTGAGTGTGTTTCCCTCGATCCTCGATGGCCTCGAAAAGTTCGCCGCGAAGAGTGCGGTTCGCGTATTGTTTTTGGCGATTCGCACTGTCGGTATCGTCGTGGCGATCCGTGCGGAATACGGCCTGCTGGCACTCGGCGTTATTTTCACCGTTACGAATCTGCTCGAGCATTTGGCGATGGCGATGTTGTGCCGACTGTACTTGCCAGGGCTGCGTTTGCGGATCGATTTGATCGACCGCGTCACGTTGAAAGCGATTAGCGGGTACAGTACCGATGCATTTCTGGCGATGCTGGCGGGGCGGATAACCGTGCAGACGGGCGCGATTGCGGTCGGCTTCTTTTTGCCGGTGGGTCAAGTGACGTACTTCGCCACGGCGGCGCGGCTCGTCGAATATGCGAAGACACTTTTGCGAACGATCACCGCGACGCTGACCCCTGGCGTCAGTGCGCTGGAAGCCCGCAGCGATTGGGCGGGAATTCGGCGAATTCTGCTCGGTGCCACGCGCGGCGTGTTGTATATCGTATTGCCCATCAACCTCGGATTGTGGTTCTTCGGCAAGCCATTTCTCGCACGCTGGGTAGGTGCCGATTTCATCGTAGGCAGCTATCCCGCACTCGCAATCCTGTCCGCAACGCTGACAATCGGCATCGCGCAATCGGTGGCGTCGCGCATTCTCTACGGCCTCGGCAAGCTCAAGATTTTCGCACGGTTCGCACTCGCGGAAGCGGCGCTGTTCTTGCTGTTTCTCGTGACGCTGATCGGCCCGTACGGCGTCGAAGGCGTGGCCATCGCGACGGCCATCTCCAACGCGATCTTCTGCATTGCGGTCCTCGTAACCGCTTGCCGCACAGTCGATGTCGGCATTCGTGACTACGCTGCATGCTGGCGAAAGCCGGTGTTCATTACGCTAATTCCGCTCGCGATTTGGCTACTCTGGGGGCCGGTCGAACCGACGTGGCCCGCAATCGCGATGGCAATCGCCGTCGGCGTCGTTCCGTACACGCTGTGCGTGGTAGCCATCGAATTCCGTTCCGGAATTCGCCGCGACGCGAAGGCTTTGCGTAGCGGATCGCGGGGCGGAAACGTGTGCGATGTTGCAAATGGGTGAAGCACACGCGCTACGAAAACTGCACGTCCGCGATCAGTCATTTGGCTTCTTCAATCCCTCTCGAATCAGTTTTTTGGCTTTCTCGAATTCTCCTTCGCGTGGAAACCATCCTGGCCACGACTTTTCGCCAATGAAGGGAAGTTGGCGATCCGCGATTTCCCATTGCTTCCACAAACATGCATGATAGGCATACCGCGATCGTGCCCAACGATCCGTCGGATAGCGTTTCAGGTGGGCTTCCGCAACCACTTCAAACGGCCCAAATGTATGTAGTCGGCTGACATAGTCCTTCAAACCATCGCGATCGTGGAAAGGTAAACCGCGTAGATACGGAATTTCGGCGACATACGGTAGCTTGCCGTAAAAATTATTCGTCCGCATACATTGAACGACAAAATTGATCACAGTGGAATTGTAACCGTGCCAGTGCCTTTGGAGCCATTCTTTTTTGGCATCACATGCCTCGAAATTATCGGGGTTGGTTTCCATCGCTCTTCGGAACCACGTTTCCATTTCTTCGCGTGGAAAGGCTAAGCCTTTGGCAACGTATAGCATGAATGTGGGCGGCTGGTGAAGGCTGGGTTCGGCCTTCCAGGCGGCTTCGAGTTTTGCCTTGGCTTGCTTCAGTCGCGTGCGAAAAACCTCGTAATCCTCGGGGTCAACCGTATTTCCTGCGCCATTTCCGCGAGCATCCCAACCGGCTTCTGTCAGCACTTTGCCTTCGAGCGTATCGCGGATCCAACTTGCGGCTTTGAGCTTTAGCAAACGCCGATCGATGATTTTCCAGGCGTCGAGTCGGCTTTGTCCGAGTTCCATTTGCATCACGATTTCCTGCAAGGAAACTTGTACGATTTCGCCGTAATCCAGCGGCTTTGCGATCGGTACGAAAGCTTGCATCGCGAGTTCGTATTTTTGATCGCTATCGTTCATATCTTTCTTTGTAATCTGCGAATTCTCGAGTTGCCCGAGACGATGCACGTTGACTCGATACGTGTATGCGGCATGAATTGCCGTAAGTGGTGATGCATTCGACTTCATGAGGTTTTCGAGTACTAATTTCTGCTTCGGAATATCCTTTGGGAAGACCGTTTCGCTCTGTTCGAGATGGCGTAATCGCCAATATTCGATTAGCGGCTCCTTGCAGTCGGCATCAATGCTTTGCAGCGCTTCGAGAAACGCTTGATAGTAAACGCCTTCGATTTGAGCGGAAGTGCGAGTATACGCCCAACTGTAGGCTTCGATGGCTTTACGAACCTTCCCCGCCCAAGGTTTAACGGTATTGCCACTTTTATTGTATCGGCTGAGTACGTCTTCATTAAGATGTTGGAATCGCGCCGTTCGGACTGCAACAATCGTTTTCGGATCTTGCGGTAAAGGGTAGGCTTTTTCGACGGTTTCTGGCGTTTGAAACGCTTCCATCTGCTCTAATAAGATTCTCGGAACGACGACTGGCGTGGCCGGTTTGGCCAACGGATCCACCGGATCGACTATCGGCTTATCTTGGCCGTACGCGGGGAATGCCGCCCATAGTGTAAGGCTCATCGCTACGGCAGTCAGATTCCGAATTTGAAAAGGCTCGCGCATCTCAATTCTCCTTATCCGTACGTTACGGATACGAACACACACCGACCAACTCTCGAATGCGAAGTCCCGAATACCAACTAATCGTTGGACCATTCGGTATGCCAGGTAATATCGCAAGTCTTGCATAAAAAACACAGTTCGTGAGCTATCCATACTTTTTCGCATTTCGAGCGACATACCGAGCATGCAAATCTGTAACTGGTAACAAAGAAGTGCGCGAAAATCAAAACGGGTATTGAAATAGACAGCAGACTCAGCAAGCTGCTTTTTGCAAATAACGGGTTGCAGATGGTGCATAAAATTACAAACAAGAAGACAAAAATGAAAGCTCTAAACCAGTGCTTTATCACATGATTGCTAGTTCGATGTTCCACGTTGTTCTCATTAGCGAATGGGCGTCGCGGCTAATTCTCCAACCCGCCGAACAATGTGCTACCGACGCGGATGTACGTTGAGCCTTCTTCGATGGCGACTTCAAAATCGTTGCTCATGCCCATGGAAAGGTGCGGCAGTTTCAGGCCGGTGGCAGTGCGAAGGCAGTCGCGGATTTGACGGAGTTCGACGAAAGTGGGCCGCGACTCTTCGGGGTTTTCGCCGTAGGCGGCCATCGTCATCAGGCCCTCGAAGCGAACGCCGGGGAGTGACGTAGCCATGTCACCCATCGTTGCGGCGTCGTCGGGCGAGATGCCGCCTTTCGATTCTTCCCGCGAACAATTTATCTCGAGCAAGATCGGTACGGGCAGGCCGCGACCCATGCCGAAATCGCTGAGTGCGCGCAGCACGCGCTCGCTATCGACCGAGTGAACGAGCGACACCATCGGGATCGTTTTGTCGAGTTTGTTGCGTTGGAGGTGCCCGATCAGGTGCCAGCGCGCCTGCGGGATTGCGGCCGATTTCTTCCAGATCTCTTGCGGGCGACTTTCGCCGAAATCCTTCACGCCGAGCCGCGAAACGACTTTCGCCACGTCGGCTGTCACCGTTTTGGAAACGGCAATCAGCGCGACGTCTTTACGCAGCCGTTGCGCACGATCGCAGGCCGCCTGAATACGCGATTCGACCTGCATCAGCCGCGAACGGAGTTCGACTTCGAGGTTCAAAAGCATGGTCCTCGAACTACTTCGCGAGGTCGACGCAGACCAGTTCTTCGTCGTTGCGGACGAACATTTTCTTGTTCGCGAACGCGGGCATACTCCAGACGACAGTGCGGCCGAAGACCTTGTGTGTGGGCTTCAGGATCGTCGCGCGGTCGATCGCTTCGTAGCCCTTCGGCGACATTTTGCCGATGACGAGTTCGCCCTTTTCCGTGGAGTAGAAATAGCGGTCGCCGTTCTTGACGATGAACGCGGTTTCCGAGTTGCCGGAC
>JAYSKW010001065.1:0-1193 GCA_043726085.1 Limnoglobus sp. | reverse complement strand
ACTCCCCGCAGGGTCAGATATTCATCCCGTTAGTGTCCAATGGGATGGAGACACCACGCGACGGAAATCCTTTTACGAGGGTATCCGTCGCGTTTTTTTCGTTTGCACATCTTACCCGAGCCACTATGCGTTGGTCGATCATCCGCTTAATCACGATGCGCGAAACCCGCGACCTGTTGCGCGACCGTCGTACGGTGCTGCTGATTCTCGTGATGCCTGCGATCCTCTATCCGTTCTTCGGCCTCGCGGGGTTTCTGCTCGCGAAATCGATCACCGATCAGAAGACCGTCGTCGGCATCGTCGGATGGAACGTGCTGTCTGCCGAGAAAGACGCGAACCCGTTGTTGGTGGGCGATCAGTTCGTCGATGTGTCCGCCGATAGCGAGGCGGCGGCGGGTACGATCGTCGGTATCGAACTCGATGGCGATCCCGAAACCGCACTGCGCGAAAAGCGCGTCGATGTCGTTTTGATCATTCCTGAAGGCTTTTCGGAGCAAGTGAAAGCCGGGAAGCGGGTGAAGTTGAAGATCGAGAATCGCGATGGCGACGAGAAATCGAAACTGGCTACGAAGCGCCTTACCGAGATCGTGCGGCGTTGGGAAAGCAAGCTGCGCGAGGCGCGGTTCGTTCGTGCAGGCTTGTCGAAGGAGTTCGATCGCGTCCTCGATATCGACGAACCGCAAGCGTCGAAGCCGAAGGCGAAGCGGGCCGCCGACGAGTTGCGCGATCAGTTCGTGCGGATCTTCCCGTTCGTGCTGATGATGTGGATCGTCGCCGGTTCGATTCAACCCGCGGTCGATCTGACCGCCGGCGAAAAGGAACGCGGCACGATGGAGACGTTGCTCATCAGCCCGGCGGAGCGGAACGAAATTGTCTTCGGCAAGTTTCTCGCGGTCGCATTTTTCTCGTTCGGGTCGGTGATCTGGAACGTATTATGGTTGGCGGGCGGTGCGCTGATCGTCGAACTGCTGCTCGGTTTCCCGATCCTGAACTGGCCGGGATTGATCGGTTGCATCATCGTCGGCTTCCCGCTGGCGATGTTCTTCAGTGCGATCTGCGTGGCACTCGGCGTGTTCGCACGGAGCACGAAAGAGGGCCAGTACTACCTGATGCCGCTGATTCTGATCGCGATGCCGCTCGCCTTCAGTACGATGCTGCCGGGCACCGAATTGAACTTCGGGAACTCGCTCGTA
>JAYSKW010001064.1:0-18795 GCA_043726085.1 Limnoglobus sp. | reverse complement strand
CGAGCAACTTCGCGTATTCGTGCTTGTTTTGCAGCCCTTCGCCGTACCGCATCGAGTTGCTCGTGTCGGCCACGATGTGTGCGGTGAAGTTCGTTTCTTGCTCGTATTGCTTGATCGTGTAGCGTTCGCTACGGCCGTAACTCTTCCAGTCGATGTGGCGAATATCGTCGCCGGGAACGTACTCGCGGTGTTGCACGAACTCGACCGAAAACCCGCGGTACGGCGACTTGTGATCGCCGACCCGCAGACCTTCGACCACTTGCTTCGCCATGACGCCGAGAACTTCGGCGCGGGCGAGGATATCGGGTTGTAACAACGTGCTGGGCATGTCTCGTCACAGTGAAGTTAAGCGAATTCGTTACGCGGCGACCGACTTCGCGGCACTCATCACGAGTTGGCGAATGACTTCGTCGACGGTGATGCCTTCGCTTTGGGCCGCGAAGTTAATGATCAGCCGGTGCCGCAAGATCGGCGTGGCCACGGCCACCACATCGTCGCCGGCGACGTGGTTCGAGCCACGCAGTATCGCGTGCGCCTTCGCCGCGAGAATCAGGTTCATACTGGCACGCGGGCCAGCGCCCCACGTCAGCCACTTCGTCGAGAAGTCCGCCGCATCGGGCGTGCCCGGGCGGCTCATCCGCGTGATCCGCTTCGCAAAGTGGAACACCTTGTCCGACACCGGCACCCGTCGCACCACCTGCTGCAACGCGATAATGTCGTCGCCATTCAGCACCGGCGACACTTTCTCGTAATGGTCCGATGTACCGATCCGCATGATCTGCTCTTCCTCGGCATCGGTCGGGTAATCGACCTTAATCATAAACAAAAACCGGTCGAGTTGCGCTTCCGGAAGCGGATACGTTCCTTCTTGCTCGATCGGGTTCTGCGTGGCGAGCACGAAGAACGGGTTCCGCATCGGGTGATCGTTGCCGCCGATCGATGCCTTGCGTTCCTGCATCGCTTCGAGGAGTGCTGCTTGTGTTTTGGGTGGCGTCCGGTTGATTTCGTCCGCGAGCACGATGTTCGCGAAAATCGGCCCCGGCAGGAACTTGAACATTCGTTGCCGCGTGACGGGATCGTCTTGAATCACCTCGCTACCGGTGATGTCCGATGGCATCAAGTCCGGGGTGAACTGGATCCGCTTGAACGAGAGTTCGAGTGCCTGCGACAGCGTACTCACCATGAGCGTCTTGGCCAAACCGGGCACGCCCATTAGTAGTGCGTGGCTTCGGCAGAAGATCGCCATCAGCAACTGATCGACGACCTGATCTTGCCCGATGATGATTTTGCCGATCTCTTTTTTCAGCCGTTGGTGGGCACTGCGTAGCTTTTCGATCGCTTCAACATCGTTTGTGGCCGCTTCAGTGACAGGCATTGGGAAACTCGTGACAATCGGGGGGCGGGATTAACGGTGGGATGCTAAGAAACTACGAAAAGTTCCATCACCAGTGAAGATAATATCGTGCATTATGCGAAATCCATTACGACCGCGACGTGAAAACTTCCAGTCGCGGCGAATGAACGCATTACTCGTCGTCGTTACCGTCTTTGCCTGTTGAAATCGAATCCGCCCACAGACCCATGATGGTGCGGCGATCGTTTTGCAGTTTGAGCCGCACCGGCATCTTCGGCAGGATCTCCTGGAGTGGCACGTCTTTGCCGAGGAGCCGAATGCGTGCGGCCTTGTCGAGCGGCAGGTTCAAAGTCACTTTCCGCTCGTTTTGGCGACCGTTGATTTTCATCGCCACTTCGACAGTACCCGCTAAGACATCGACCTTAGCGATATGACCGAACAAATCGCCAGTGTTGCTCTCCGCGTCGGCGACAATGAAACTCTTTTTGTCGATGGCGCACGTGAAGCGCGCCTTCGATCCGACGAGATCATCGACACCCGCCGGGACGCCGTCGATCAGCACGCGAGCGTCTTTTGGTAACTCGAACTGATTGATAAACTTCTCTTCGTTCTGTGCGACGATTTCTACCGAAACCGAACCCTTGGCCCCATCCGCTGCGGTCACGTTGGCCTCAAAGTTCGGCCAGAGCAGTTCGAGGTCCAGGACGATCGTTCCCGTTTTCTTTTCGACAACCAGCACCGCACGCATCCCCGTCTTCGCTTCGCTCAAAGTTGCGGGCTTCTTCGCGTAATGCACCTTCGCCCCGGTCTTCAAATCGAAGGTATACTCGTGCTTGCCGCCTTCTTCTTGCACGCCGCAGACGAGTTGATTCTTTGCCGCGTCGACTTTCACAATCGTCGCTTCGACGCGCTCGGTGTCTTTTTTCGCGTCGTTCGGAACGTCGTCTTCGTTCTTAGCCGCTTCGTCGATTGGCTTGACGATCGGCTTCTCGGCAACCGGTTTGGCCGGTGTGGTATCTGTCGGTGTGTAAGTCAGTGCCACGCCCGTCGTGGCGAGTAACATCGTGGCCGTCGCGACGATTGCGATGCCGATTCGTGTGAGGA
The DNA here is from genome assembly GCA_043726085.1 of Limnoglobus sp. GTDB lineage: Bacteria > Planctomycetota > Planctomycetia > Gemmatales > Gemmataceae > Limnoglobus. The sequence goes on along the minus strand of JAYSKW010001064.1, from coordinate 16,337 downwards.
ACATCGTTGTCATCATCCTTGTTGCAAGTAGGGTCGCGCTAGTGGAAACCAGCCCGGCGGTCGATTGACCGGCCGCGAAGGAAACCGCTGCGTGGACGAGTTGTTCGACGCTTCGAGCCGGTAGAGACGCCGATGCCACCTGCGACAAAAACCCGACGAGTGCGACTGCCGAAACTTCGATTCCTCGCTCGGTTAGCCTCGTGCGAAGCATTTCGCGACCGCGATACAACCGCCCCCGCACCGCTCCATCTGACACACCGAGCCGCGCCGCCGCGAGCGGGGTCGAAAGCCCTTCGACGGCACACAACAACACGACTTCCGAGTATTCCTTCGGCAGCCGACGAATTTCATCGTCGATGGCGGCACTCAGCAAGGCTTCGTCAGGTTCGGGTTGTCGCGGCGTGTTCGGTGGCACGGTCGTAACCTTCGCTGCAAGAGCCTGCCGCCGCGCGTTGCCGGTGCGGACTTTGTGCGACAGCCGGATGGCGACCGCATGAAGCCAGCCTGCAACCGAATCGTTCCACGACACCGAACCGGCCTTCTTGGCAATGACGAGAAACGTCGCCTGGAACGCATCCTCCGCATCGTGGGAGTGCCCCAGAATCCGCTTGCAAGTCGCGAGCACTAACCCGCCATGACGCCGCACCAGTTCGGCAAACGCCAACTGATCTTGCGTCGAAGCGAATCGGGCCATCAACTGCCGATCCGTCTCGGGTTGGTGCGCACCCACCAAACGATTCAAATGTCGTGCAACCGGCGAAAGACCGTCGTAGGGCATCGCATCCGCCTTTCTACCTGACTCGTAAAGGAATGCCCGCTCACTCAGGCCGCGCACGCGAGTTCGAGAAAAATTATGCGTCGGTTAGCGAGAAGGTATGACGATGGTAGTCCGACAGAAAAAATGTTTCACTTCGCCTCATATGTCTCAAGGTGTTTCGCCATGAGTTTACGGTAAGCCTCGTGTTCGCGTGCTTCGACATATTTTTCGTAAAAGATCGCAGCGGCGGCGGCTTTCACCGGATCGACAATCCGCGGTAGCAATTCGCCAGATGTTTTGTCGTACTTGCGACCGCCTTTGTGGTTGGCATATCTTCGCGCACGGGTCCAACCCATTTGCAGAAACTTGCGAGCCATATCCGCACCGGGAAAGTCATCGGCTTTCAGATATTCGAGAAACATCTGATAGATTCGTTTAGAAGACTCTTTCGCATCCGATTCCGTCTTGAACTTCCAGTGGGGAAGAATCTCGCTCTTGTACGGCTCTACCACCAAAACGCCTTGTTCCCCTTTGCCAATCGCGTAAAGCTCTGGATGTTTCCGGAAGTCAATCGACTGGAAATCTAACGAATAGTCGAACTCTTTGCGTTTTGTCGCTGGTGCTTTCGCCATGGTGTTGTTCTCGTACGACGACAATTCGTTCCATGGCTATTCGTTAGATAAGTAACCCGCCGAGAGCGCCCGACCGCTTCGCATTCAAACCAAAAATCTGCTGGATTTTACACATCGCGCGACATTCTGACGACAATTTGTCTTCTGAGTAACAATTTTTGCAATCGAATCGATTACTCCGGCCATTATATTCACGACCAATGAGCAACGAACGCTTCATCGACTGGCTACGCGATTACGTGGCGGCGGACGAATACCGTCGCCTACCCGCGGAGGAGCTATGGCTGCGGGTTCGCGATTCGGGGAACGAAAACGCCTTCCATGAAGTCGTCGAGCGGCTCGGACCGCGCGCGTTGCAGATTTGTCGCGGCGTGTTGCTCGATCAACATCTTGCCGAAGATGCGTTTCAAGAGACATTCTTGCGACTGGCGCAACGGCGACATTCGATTCCGACTTTTGTGAATGCCCGTGCGTGGGTCCGTACCGCAGCGAGGCTAACAGCGCATCACATGCGGCGCGGACGCCGACGCAAGACGAACCGCGAACAATCGCTCGTCGATGTCGGCAAGGAAACGGTCCGCCAGGAGCCGGACGAATTCGACCGACTTTCGGTGGCAATGCAGGAATTGCCGGAGCGGTATCGCCGTCCGCTGGAGTTGGTCTACTGGGATGGCCTCAGCCACGCGGAAGCCGCCACGCAGTTGGGCTGGTCGAAGGGCAAAGTCGATTCCTACGTGGCCCGCAGTTTGCAAAAGCTGCGAAATCGCCTCGGCATCACGACGACAGTGGCACTCTCCGCAATGCTATCGGCCCCCGCCCCCGCGATCCCGCCAACGATGATCGCCAGTCTCGCGGTGCCACTGCCGATCGCCACCGTGGGCTGGGGAATCGGCAAGCTGACTGCACTGTCCGCAATCGTGTTGCTCTCCGTGGGTGGGCTGGGTTGGGGATTGCAAGATTTGGCGAATGAAAAGCCCGAAGCGTCCAACCGACAGCAGATATTGATCGTCGCGAAAGCGATGGATGACGAAACGCGATTTCGCGACGAGATCGTACCGCAGATGTTGGAACAGTTGAAAAAGGCGGTCCTCGGCAATGCAGCCACCGTGACGTTGGTGAGTGCGGATCGAACGGCGACGCGGTGCGATGTGCGGTTTGCCTGCGTCAATCGCGACGAACGAGACGGAAAGATCGACTTTCAGCACGGCTACGAGTTGCGGTTCCGGCTGCATCGCCCGACCCGCGCCATCCGCATCGAGATGATCGAGCCGAAGAAACCGCCGCGATCGCTCAACCCGAGCGAGACGATCATTCTGGGTCCGACGCAACTCTTTGGCTTGACTCTCGGCAAACCGAAAAACGTGGAGTGGCCCGGACTTCGCGACGCGACGATCGTGCTTCAGAAAATGGGAGTGCCAGACGATGTCGCGATGACGGCAGCGATCCACGACCTTCGCCGAACGATGTTTGGCCGCGATGCAACGCCGGAGGAGATTACACGACTCACAGCCGACCTGCGCGAACGCGGCTGGTTGTTGCGATCCCACGCGGAATGGTCGACGACCTACGAACCTTACCACGCCAAGTTCGTTCGCCCGCACCCACCGCGCGAGGTCGCCCGGCTCTACGTCGAGAAACTCTACGCGAAGGGTTCGTTCACCGAGCAACAAATCGACGAACTCGGTCGACTGTTGACGCCCGAACGAAACGGCAAAACGGACTTCGGGAGTGCCGGTGACTTTCTATCGAAACACCAGCCTCGCTCGCGCTGGGCCGACGTGAGTATGGAAGAGTAGTGGAAATGTACACGACAGTTGTCTTCATTTTCTAGCCTTAAAGAATTACTATTATTCATACCTTTAGGGAATTACATGTTCGAGAATACGCCAAACCTAACCCGAAATCGCAAGCAGTTGGTCGCAAATAATCTTGAAGTGATGGAAGGTCGAATTGTACCAAACGGTACGATCGCAAGCACGAACCCGCTGATGTTTAGCAATCCAGGACAACAGTTTACCTTCAATACGGAAGGGAGTAACAATGCTGACCGGTCTGGGGACACGACGGATCCATTCTTCACCCGTGTCCCTCATGTTCCGCCGGGTTCTACACTCACAATCGGTCGTGGCTATGACATGGGTCAACAAGGTTCAAAACAATCGTTTGCGGACCTACGCGAATCAGGCATTGATCGCACAAAGATCGATAAACTAATGTCCGCCGCATTTAAGAACTACGATGCGGCCAATCCAAACAAAGATTTGTTGCCGCGTTCGGAAGCCGAAGCAAAGTCCCAGATCAGTGCAAATAATCTGCGCGATGCGTCATCGGGAGTGGTTATTACCCAAGATCAACAACGAACGCTTTTCGATCGTACTTACAGTAGAATGGAAGCGGATGTTCTCAGAATCAGTTATGAAAAACACAATGATGGTACCTATCCATCGTCATTAGTTCCCGCAACATTTGCCAATCGGGAAGAATTCAAAAAGCAAGTCTGGGGCAAGCTCGACCCTGCGATTCGCAGTTTATTGACGGATCTCCGATATCGCGGCGACTATACAGGCGACCCGAAAACTCCAACAAGCTCGCCGAATAGTCGAAGCAAGATTCAGCAGTTGGCCATGAATAATAACCTTGACGGTTTGCGGACCGCCATGAGTGATCCCATCTTTTGGAAACAACCCAAGCCCGCCGGCATGAACGTGCCGGAAGGCCGGTTTTCAGATCGGTTAAATTTCTTGAACCAAGCATTGGCTCGAAAGCGTCACGATGGAGATACTCGTCCCCTTGATGTCGTTCTCGTCGTCGATTCGACGGCCAGTATGGCCCCCTATTTGAATTCCATGAAATTAGCTGCGAGAAGCATTATCGAACGGTTGCAATGCGATGCCGCAGGCTATCGTCTCGGTATGGTAACATATAAGGACATCGGGACCGATTACGTCAGTCGAACCGCACTACCATTTTCGACGGATACAGTGAAAATGAAAGCCGCGATCGATCAACTATCCGCGTCGTCACCGGGCAGTAATCCCGACGTGCCCGAGGCCGTTTACTCGGGCCTGGCCCATGCTATTTTGAACCAAGGCGGACTGACTGCTTGGAGGGGTGTTACTGCTCGGAAGATTTGCGTCTTGTTAGGCGACGCACCACCGAAGGATCCCGAACCTGTGACGGGTTATACGGAATCGATCATCTCGCAAATGGCATTTAATGCCGACCCCGTCGAAATCTTTTCACTTGCAGTCGGATTCGATACCGCAGCGCAAAGCGCGTTTCAAATTCTTGCCGATCATAACGATGGGTCGTTTAGTGCGCCAGCTGACGGGAATGCTACTGCTGATGAACTCGATCAGATATTCGCTACGATCGCTGCGCCGGCGAAACCGCTGAATTCCAACCCAATATTTCTCGCACCACCGGTAAATATCCAGTTCGATTCCGCTTCTGTACCACCCTTTCTGCATTTTGCCGTTTCCGATCAAGAATCGAGTGCGGGTACTTTGAACGTTTCCGCAGACGTTTCAACCGGCTCGTCCATTTCAGACTTTAATATTTTGCCGGGAAACCAAGTCGGTGATCGAGTTCTTACTTTTACAACAACTCCTGGTGTGTTTGGAACTTCAATTGTCACACTGACGGTTTCCGACAATACAGGAGGAATTACTACGCATTCGTTCACTGTAAACATAACGCCGGCCATCTCTCCTCCTCCGGTAGTGCCACCCGTGGTGCCTCCTGTAGTTCCGCCGGTCGTACCACCAGTGGTGCCTCCGGTCGTACCTCCTGTGGTGCCACCGATTGTCCCTCCTGTGGTGCCTCCGGTCGTACCTCCTGTGGTTCCGCCAATCACAGCGAATCCAGTCCTTGTCGGTTACCCGCAGTTTGCGATAGGGGCCGATGTCGGTGGTGGCAGCGCGACGCTGTTCAACCCGGATAAATCGGTGCGGTTTAGCATCACTCCTTTTGGAAATTTCACCGGTGGCGTGCGCACCGCGACGGCGGACTTTAACAACGATGGCATTGCCGATCTCATCGTCGGCACCGGGCCGGGTATCGCCACTCGCGTCATTGTTTACGATGGTATCACGCAAGCCGAGCTGTTCTCCGTCGCGCCATTCGAGGCCTCGTTCGTCGGCGGCGTTTACGTTTCAGCAGGCGACGTCACGGGCGATGGCATCCCTGACTTGGCGATCACGCCCGACGAGGGTGGCGGTCCGCGCGCGGATATTTACAGCGGTGCGCTCGGCTTCCCGAAAATCGCGAGTTTCTTTGGCATCGACGATACGAGTTTCCGAGGCGGAGCGCGTTCGAGCATTGCGGACATGACGGGCGATGGTGTCGCAGACTTGATCGTCGTCGCGGGTTTCGGTGGCGGGCCACGGGTCGCGGCGTTCGATGGCAAGTCGCTCAATACCGGTACGCCGGTGAAAATCTTCGGCCACTTCTTCGCGTTCGAGCAAGCCTTACGAAACGGCATCTTCGTGACGGCGGGCGACATTAACGGCGACGGCTTCGCCGACTTGATCGCGGGTGGTGGTCCCGGTGGCGGGCCGCGCGTGTTGGCATTCGACGGCAAGAGTTTGCTATCGAACCAGTACGTGAACCTCGCGAACTTCTTCGGCGGCGACATCGAAAGTCGCGGCGGGATTCGCGTCGCGGTGAAGGATCTCGATGGTGATAACCGTGCCGACTTGGTCGTCGGTTCGGGAAGTGGAGCCGGTTCGCGGGTGACGGGTTATCTCGGCAAGAACATCGCCGCAAGTGGCACGCCACCGGCACAGTTCGATTTCGACTCGATCAACGGTTTCACGGGCGGCGTGTTCGTGGGGTAGGTCCAACGTTTTGAAATTAGCCGCGACGCGCAGTCTTCGTAGCGGAGCGCGTGCGCGTCACCCAGTTCTTGATTTTCGACTTGCCTCAATTGGCCTTGAGGTGCTTGTCGAAGAATTTCGCGGCCTTATCGCGGTTCTCGGTTGCGGTGATCTGCGTGCGGAACTCTTGATCGTAGTGTCCCGCTCCTTTGAAGATTACCAGTTCGGTTTCGACGCCCGCTTTTTTCAGGGCTTCATGTAAGAGTTCGCTTTGCGAAAGCGGAACGAGACGATCTTTGTCGCCGTGGATGATGAGGAACGGCGAGTCGTCCTTGCCGATGTGCGTGATCGGGTTCGCGCTTGCGGTCAAATCTTTTTTCACTCCCAGGTCGCCACCGATCAACCGCGTGACCGCGTTCGGCGAACCGCCCGCAGGTGAGAGTTTCAAAAGATCGGTCGGTCCGAACCAATCGCACACGGCCTGAACGCGACTGCTTTCCTTGAGGTTCCCGCCGTCGCCTTCGAGATCCTTGACGCCGTCACTCGTGCCCATTAACGCGACGAGGTGGCCACCGGCCGACGCACCCCAGACGCCGATATGGTCGGCGTCCAAGTTGTACTTTTTCGCATTCGCACGGAGATGTCGCACCGCTGCCTTGCAATCGTGAATTTGTGCGGGGAAGGGGGCGTGTTTGCTGAGTCGATAATTGATCCCTGCGACTGCGAAACCCTTGCTGAGCAGCGCTACGGCGGGGTTGCCCTCTTTACTCCCGCCCTCCCAAGCGCCGCCGTGAACCCAGATAATCAGCGGCAACGGCTTCTCCGATTTCGGCACGAACAGATCGAATTTCTGTCGTTCGTGGTCGCCGTAAGTCAGGTCGCGGTTGGCCGTCGTACCCGCTGGGGCGTCTTTCGGAACCTGTGCGTGAATCGTCGTGGAAATCGCAGACAAAACGATTGCAAGAGAAACGGCAGACCGGAACTTCATTTCGACGACCCCTGGCGCGAGTTTCGCAAGTAATGACTATCGCGATTGTACGGAGAATTCCGATTCACGTGCCGTAGGTGGCTTTCACATTCTCGGGCAGGAAGGTCGTGGCGACGGGGCCACTGGCGATGACGCGGACGTTCAGAAGGGTGACGTGGTCGAAATAGCTCGGCACGGTGTGCAAGTCGTGGTGAACGACGATGGCGGTTTTGCCTTCGTTGCGCAAGCCTCGCAACAGTTCCACGATGGCGCGTTCGGTGACGACATCGACGCCCTGAAAGGGTTCGTCGAGCACATAGACTGTGGCATTTTGTACGAGTGCGCGCGCCAAGAATGCACGTTGTTGTTGACCGCCAGAAAGCTGCCCGATTTGCCGGTTGGCGAGGTTCGATAAACCGACTTTTGCGAGCGCTTCTTCGGTGCCTTTTTTCTCGTTGCGGCCGGGCCGACCGAACCAGCCAAGTTGGCCGTAGGTGCCCATCATGACGAGGTCGAAAACCGTAGTGGGGAAGTCCCAATCGACGCTACCGCGTTGCGGAACGTAGGCAACGGACTTGCGGTTCTCCGCATACGGTTTGCCGTGAATGAGCACTTCGCCCGAAGCCGCACGAAGTAAACCTAGCATCGCTTTGAGAAGGGTCGTTTTGCCCGCGCCGTTCGGCCCCACGACGCCGGAAAGCACACCGGCAGGCACCTGGAGATCGACGTCCCAAAGGGCCGGTTTGTCGCGGTAGGCCACGGTGAGATCGTGTATGTCGATGGCGGGCGTTGGCATCATGGCGACGGATGACCGAGCGAACGAGCGATGATTTGCATGTTGTGCCGGATCATGCCGACGTACGTGTCGCCCGCTGTGCCCTTTTCGCCGAGAGCATCCGAGTAAAGCGAGTCGTCGCCGCCGATCAATTTCACTTGAAGCCCGTACTTTTTATTCACCGAATCGAGCACCGCTTCGAGGCCTTTCGATGGCACCGACGTTTCGCAAAACACCGCTGCAATGCGATTCTTGCCGAGCAACTCCGCAAGTGCGACGACGTCTTTCGTGCTCGTCTCGCTCGCCGTCGATACCCCTTGCAGCCCGTGAACTTCAAAGCCATATCGCGCCCCGAAGTAGCCGAACGCATCGTGCGAAGTCACGAGCACCCGCTTCGCTTTGGGAATCGCTTGGGCGATGCGTTCGAGATCTTCGTGCGTTTTGCGAATCGCAGCGATGTAAGTCGCAGCGCGGCTGGCGTATTCCGGGGCATGTTCGGGGTCGAGGATCGCGAGTTCGTCGGCCACATTTTGAACGCAAATCAACCACAATAACGGGTCGAACCAAACGTGCGGATCGTGTGCCCCTTCATCGGCATGGCGCAGGTCGCTCTCGGGAATCCCTTTCGAGACGGCCAACGTACGCTGACCGGGCCGCGGCTTCTCTAGAATCTCGGACATCTTGCCTTCGAGGTGCAAACCGTGGTGGAAGATCGCCTTCGCAACCGCCAGTTTTTGCACATCGCCCGATGTCGGCAAATACCGGTGCGGGTCGATCCCCGCCCCCATCAAGCACTCGACCCGAACGCGATCCCCACCAATCGCCTTCACCGCATCGGCAAGGATCGTCGTCGTCGCGACCAAAGGAATCCGCGCATCCGCATCGGGAGTCGTACCAGACTTGCACCCCGCCACGAAAAGGCAGAGTAGTGCGAACAGCGAAAATTTGCGACAAAGTCGATTCGTAGCTGAAGCTAACATAATGCATTAGTCTAGACGAAGTAGCCATCGAAGTCAAGCGAAACCGAAGCAAAGAACGGGAAAATCCGCGATGCGATTTTACGATCAATTTTGCCCCGACCCACACGAACACCAACAGTCAAAAAATCGGAGGCGATGCGACGTAAGTCGGAATTCGCGCCGTGCACGGAGTAACCGGAAATTGTCTCATCCGGTCGATATTATGTCGTGTCCGGTCGATTTCGGTTCCATTTCGGTCGATTTTTTGTCGCTTCCGGTCGATTTTATGTCGGTATATTCGGCTTATGCGTAATCGACTACCATCGACGTAAACCAAAACTCCTGTTCGATTTACGGAAAAAAACCTCGGAACCGTTCAGCGAAAGTCGATCAAAAAGTGGCACTTTGAGACCGAAAAACACCCCAAAAACCGGTTTTTGAGCGTCCGCAATTCTGACTTGCGTCGATTTTGGCGGTCCCAAAGTGTCGTTTCGAGCGTGTGAGGCATACAAAGTCCTCGTCGCCCGGTGGAGTAACCAGAAAGGTTCATTACATGAGTCTGCTCCGTTGGTTCACGAAGAATTGGGCGAATACGACCGAGCCAACGCACGCGGATCTGGGGCCGCTCGAACGTGCCGTGCCGGTGGCTGACGCACTTCGCAATGTCGTCGAAACGATCAAAACGATGCCGAATTGGTCGGTGGTGGCGCTCGATGTTGCGGCCGGTACGCTGCATCTGACGCGCCGGACGGGGACGATCCGCTACATTGATGATGTTCGACTCACCGCGAGTCCCATCGCGAGTGGTTGCCGCATTCACGCCGAGAGCCGTAGCCGCGTGGGCCTCGGCGACTTCGGGCAGAATCGGCAAAATATCCTCGAACTGTGGCAGGCGATCCGAAACGGAGCGATCGACGGATGAATGTTTTGGTCATCGGTAAAGGCGGTCGCGAACACGCTCTCGTCTGGAAACTCGCTCAATCGCCACGTGCGGGTACTATCTATTGCGCACCGGGCAACGCCGGCACCGCACTCGATGGCGTGAACGTCGAAATCGATGGCAGCGACCCGAACAACTGGGAACGCCTCTCCCGCTTCGCCACGAAGTCCGAAATCGGCTTGATTATCATCGGTCCGGAAGACCCCCTTTCGCTCGGCGCATCCGATTACTTTCGCGGCAAAGGCTTCAAAGTCTTCGGGCCATCGAAGAATGCGGCTCGCATTGAAGGCAGCAAGGTTTTCGCCAAGGAATTGATGCGCCACGCCGATGTGCCAACGGCGGAGTTCCGCGTGTTCGACCACCCAACGACTGCGAAAACCTACGTCGAAACCCGCGATTATCCCGTCGTAGTGAAGGCCGATGGCTTGGCGGGCGGCAAGGGCGTGATCGTGTGCAAAGACACCCCGGAAGCGATGCGTGCGATCAACAGCATCATGGTGAAGGAAGAATTCGGTGCGAAGGCTGGCCGTAAGATCGTCGTGGAAAAACGGCTCGATGGCGAAGAAGTGTCGATGCTCGCGCTCGTTTCGGGCCGCGTCATACTACCGCTCCCGCCAGTGCAAGACCACAAGGCCGTTCACGATGGCGACAAGGGGCCGAACACCGGCGGGATGGGCACGTATTGCCCCGCGCCGATTGGCACCGATGATTTCGTGGCCGACACCGAAACCAACGTATTCGTGCCGATTGTTCATGCAATGAAACGCGGTCGTTACCCCTTCAGTGGCGTGCTGTTTGCGGGGATCATGCTCACGAACCAGGGCAGTCGCGTTCTCGAATTCAACTGCCGATTCGGCGATCCCGAAACGCAGGTGATCCTGATGCGGTTGAAAACCGACTTGCTCGATCTCCTCGAAGCGGTGGCCGACGATCGCCTCGGCGACTTCGAAGACGGCAAGCTCGAATGGGACGCACGACACGCGGTGTGCGTCGTCATGTGTTCGGGTGGCTACCCTGGCAAGTACGAGTTGGGCAAACAGATTCTCGGCCTCGAAGCGGTCGCGAAAATGGCCGATGTGAAGGTGTTCCACGCGGGTACGATCGGCAAGAACGACCGGATCGTCACCGATGGCGGCCGAGTGTTGGGCGTGACCGCACTCGGTGCCACGCTCGCAGAAGCCAAAGCCAAAGCCTACGAAGCGGTGAAACTCATCTCGTTCCCCGGTGCCCACTTCCGCACCGACATCGCCGACAAAGCGCTCAAACAGAAGAAAAAACGCATCTCAGAAGCGACTTAAGTCCGACGGTATGCTCCCACCGAGATGAACTCGGTGGCACGTATCAGGCTTCGGATTTCATGGCGGTCGGTTCAGCGGTTGGTACAAGCGCGAGAACGGGTGGCGGGACGTGTAAGATTTGTTTGGCGTGCCAGCCGGTTTCGATGTGGCCGTACAACTCGGACACGGCGAGGTTGGGCACGCGGCCGAGTTCTACCCAGCGTTTCGAGCCGAAGTCTTTCAACAAGCACAGCAACAATACTTTGCAGACGACGCCGTGCGCGATGATGACGATGCGCTCGCCGACGTGTGCGGCCATCGTGTCGTTCCAGGCGGTTACGAGGCGTTCGCGTAAATCGTCGAACGACTCAGCATCGGGCGTCGTGTAGGCGGTGTTCCCCGACGACCATTCGCGAACGGTCTTCGCCCAGAAACCATCGGTCGTGGAAAACGGCTGCCCGGACATATCGCCGATGCGGCGTTCGTGAAATCGCGATTCGATGAGGTGCGGCAGGCCGGTCCGTTGTGCGATTGGCTCGGCGGTACGGCGGGCGCGAAGCATGTTCGACGCGATCAAGCGCGTCGGCTGTAACGTCTGAAACCACTCGGCGGCGGCCACGGCCTGTCGTTCGCCGAATTCGCTGAGGCCGATGTCGGACTCTGCGCCGTGGAACACCGTCGGCGTCGTCGTCTCCGCGTGGCGTGCCAACCAGACCCGTGTTTCGCGAATCATTCGTCACCTCGTTGCGTTACATGCGAATGCCGACTTCGCCCGTTTGCAGATACGACCGCGTCCCGCACATCGGGCACTCCACCACCGATGGCGAAATCAACGCCTCCACCCGTTCGGATCGTGGCTCAATTTCGGTCGCCTCGGCAGCGGGCATCAGGCGTTCCGCGCGGAAGCGAAGCCACTGTTGCAGTTGTTGCAAAATCTTCGTCGGCAGCTTGCGGTTCAGGCCGATCGTGTGCGTTCCGTAGACGAGAACGTGCGTGCCGTTCCGCGTCGTTTCGCATCGTACTTCGGCATCGGGGTCTGCCACGGTACGGTCCGCAACGGTGACGCCACGACGGCCGACCAATACCGGACCGATGTCGTTTTCGTAGACATCTTCGAGTTCGACCACGAACAACGTATCTGGGTACGCCACCAGTGTTCGCCCGCTTTTCGACGGGAAACGCTTGGCGTGCTCGAACACCGATTGTGCGTTACCGATCTTTTCCCACGGTCGCGCGTTCCGCAACGTCCACACTTCGCCGAGTAGCTGGAACCACTCTTGCGTGCCGGCCAGTAACCGCGAAAACTGTGGGCAGAATGGACCGAGTGCGACGAGATCGTGTGCCGTCAGCCGCGATTCAAACGCCACGTTCGCGAGCAAGATTCGCAGGCGTGCCGTCTCGCGGTCGGACAATCCTTCCGAGTTCAGCAGCGTCTCGGCAGCGGCTTCGGCGAACACTGGCGAACTTTCGCCGCGACAAAACGGCGCAAACAACTCGGACATCAGCGTGCCCCAGTCGGTGCCGAACGAGGCCGTATCGCTCGCTTGCAACACGCGCACTGCGGCGAACAACTGCATCTGCGCATTCCCTTTCTGCGACAACACGGCGGCATGTTGGGCCAAATCTCGAACCAGCGTGGATCGTTCGAGTGGCGTGCCCGCGTTCAAACTCGTACGGCACAACCGCGTGAGAAATCGAATCGCCATCGTTGTTCGCCCCACCGTGCCCGCGACTTCCCGCCACGCCGCATCGACCGCACGCACGTTACGTCGGCCCGTTGCCCGGCGAACGTAGCGGGCCGTGGCGTACGCGATCGTGACCAGCGACGCGGTGAGGAAAGCCGTGAGCAATGGCTTAATCGTCGCCTTCGGCAACGCGAGGGTGGCGATCATGCCGACGACCGCGATTCCGGTGGCGATTTTCACGCCAAGTTCGCGCGGTCCGAGGCGACCGCCAGGGTCCGAAACCGTCGCCGGTTCCAACCCAGGCCGTTCGATTCGCACCGTCGTGCCGCGCGAGGCTGCGATGAAAAAGCCATCGCCACTTACGCGACCGTCGGCTAGCACGAGCGGTTGTGGTAATGGTTGAACCGGATTGCGGATCATCGCGAAACAGGTCGGGCAGATTCCCGATTGCGATTCGACGGCCTTTCGGCAAATCGGCTCAATCTCCTCCGCCGTCGCCCCGATGCGCGTCAGCAACGCCTGATGGACCTGCGCGGGTTCGACGTTTTCGTAAGTTTGCTTCGTGAGAAAGTAAATTTGATCCAGCTCGGTCGTATCGCGCGATTTGGCGTAACTTTGTACCGCTTTCTCAATGGCAGGTGCCGGTTCGGCTGCGCGACCGTTGGCGAATAACAGCCGGTGTTTCGACCACAGATGCCGAATCAGCGCCGGGCGGGTGAATCGCCCGCTGCACTTCGGGCAACGCAGCTTCGTCGTCGCTTCGGTCTGGGCTACGAGCGTATCGAGCGACGTGCAGACATCGACCCGCGACTGCAATTGCGTGAGGCGTTCCAGTGTGCGAATGCGGCCGAGACCGGCTGTGAACGAACGGACGATCGGGCCGACCGATTCCAGTTTGTCCGGTAAAGACGCGATCAATTTCGCCGTGGCGGCCATGCGATGACCGAGAACGACTTCGCGGTCGGATAGTAACGGGGCCGTGAGGAGGATTAAGCCATTGGGGATCGGTAGTGGCATCCGCGCCACGAACTCGACCGCCATGCGTTTCCCGTTCGGATGTGCTTGGATCCGATTGAAAAGTGGCAGCACTTCGCGACGTTTCGAGTACACCTCCGCCACCGCCGCGATGCGTCGGCCTCGCTCGGCTCGGTTGCTCACCGACATCAGACGCCGGACGATTTCGTCCAACACCGCAGCGGATTCGTTTGAACTGGATTCAATACCGGCCATGCTGTGTCGTGTCCCATCGAGAAGCGATTTCAATCGAATTTCGTGCGAACGCTACCGAGAAAGAGTAGTGTATGTTTACTCGAAATCTATCCGCAGCCCTTTGAGAAACGAACCATGTACGCGTTCCCCATCCGGATGTTGGCACTCGCGGCCATACTCGCCGTACTCGGCGTGGCGTCGGCACGAGACGACGAAGATAAGAAAGCGGCCATCGAGCAGAAGAAAGTCGCAATCGGCTTTCTGAAGAAAGCGAGCATCGACAAGATCGCAACGGCAGAGACCGAGAACATTCAGTTGTTCACGACCTACCCCGAAGCGAAAGCAAAATCGCTCGCAGACTCGGCACAGAAAGTCGCGATGTTCGCACGAAAAACGTTGAAATTTGAAGAAGCTACGAAGCTATGGAAGGGCAAGCTAACGGTGTACGTGTTCTCGGACCCGCGAACGCTCGGCGCGTTCTATCGTGCGGTCGAACAGAAGAAACTCGAGCGCGATTCGTGGTTCGCATTGAACGCACGCAACGATCCGACGTACGCGATGATCGGCATCGATCGCGGCGAAAAGGCGACCGATGCGGAAATTACCAACGACGTTTCGACGATCGTGGCCGCGACTGTGTTGAACAAGAAAGCGGGCACCGGGCCGACGACGGGTTCGCTACCCGACTGGTTGCAAATCGGCTTCGGGCGAGCGATGGTGTTACGCGGCGACACGAAGCCGACCGCACTCAGTATCTACAAAGCCAAGGTCAAAACGCTGGTTACCGGCTCGAAAATCAAGCCATCGTTGGTGCGGGCGAACGAACTCTGGGAAGGCGAGAAGTCCAAAGATTACGATCTCGTCGCCGCGAGTTTCGTCGAGTACCTCGTCTACGGCCCCGAAGCGGAAAAGTTTCCTTCGATACTCAGTAACTTCAAACCGTCCGCCACCGGTGCGCAACCGACCTTCGCAGAAGTGCTAACCGAACTCGAATGGAAGCCCGAAACGCTCGACCCCGGCTGGAAGAAATGGGTGACGACGGGGAAGTGATCCACAAAACCGTCCACTCGCAGTAAGAGCAACTACGCCGGGAAGTGGCGACGGAATGCGCTTTCGGTTACAGTGGAAATACGAAACTTCAACCGGGGAGGAGGATAATGGAGACGACGGAAATGGGGAAAGTGCTCGTGGCTGCTACCGTCGAAAACCTCGACGATCTGTTTGCGTTTCAAAAAGGCTCGCTCGCTTCGGACAGTGTTCGGCGTGTGGAAGTGATTGATGCACTCATCGACACTGGAGCCACCGGGCTGTTATTGCCATCGCGGATGATCGCCATGCTCGGCCTCGAACCGTTACGAGTCCGCACAGCGCGAACCATCGCCGGGAACGTACCACTATCCGTTTTCCGCGCGGTACGGCTGAGCGTACAGGGTCGCGATTGCATTAGCGATGTCGCCGAGATCCCCGACGAATTTTCGATCGTAATCGGGCAAGTGCCACTCGAACTTATGGACTGGGTCGTCGATCCGCGCGAGGGCAACGCCTGATCGGCAACCCGGAACACGGCGGCGAGCATATGATCGAGGTGTAATCGTCTTCGTCTCACCCCGCGAAATACCATGCGGGTGTGACGAGCCAGTCCAGTGTGCCGGTGCCTTTTGCGATCTCGTTTTTGCACTCGATGCAGGCGACGGCGGCTTTATCGAAGTCGATACTGCCCGTCTCGCTGCCCATCAGCCACGTGGCGTAATCGGCGATGTCCGGCATGTGGCCGACTAAAATTGTTTCGCCGCCGCCATATTCAAATACGAGTTTCGATAGCTTTTTCGGTCGCATTTCGCCTGCGGATAGCCTCTCCGTTACGACGTATTCTTTGCAGGGCGTCAGCAGTTGCGCGATCGGTTCGGCGGTTTCCAACGCGCGGATGAGCGGGCTGGTCAACACCACCGATGGCCGAATTCCCCGGCTTTCCAAGGCTTTCGCCAGTGTCGTAGCTTGCAACTTGCCGAGATCGGTCAGCGGGCGGTGAAAATCGGATGCGATCCCATCGAGGGGTAACGGCACGGCTTCCGCATGTCGAACGAGTAATAGTTTCATCGCATCGCCCTTCAAGGTTTCCTCACATTCGGCACCCTTCCGCGAAGGGTAGTGAAGTCCTACACTAAAGATGGAAATGATTATTGGCCAGCAGCGTCTGCAGTGGACCGTGGCCGATTACCTTTTGCGGATGTGCTGTTCATCATGAAGCGGAATGATATTCGAAACGTCGCCGTCATCGCCCACGTCGACCACGGCAAAACGACACTCGTAGACCAGATG
>JAYSKW010001063.1:0-3747 GCA_043726085.1 Limnoglobus sp. | reverse complement strand
GGGTGTGGGCGAATTCGATGTCGATGCGGGGAAGCGGCTGATTCTGGCGCTGACGGACGATGCGAAGGTCGATCAGTTGCATGCGTGTGGCGGCAATGCGCGCTGTACGACGTGCCGCGTCGAATTCGTTTCGGGTGAGCCGAGTCCGATTACCGATGCGGAGAAATCGGTGCTGGCGGCGAAGGGCGTTACGGGCGTTCGCCTGAGTTGCCAACTGAACTGCGATAGCGACATGAGCGTGCGAATCGTCAGCCGACTTGCGGGGAGTGGCCGTGCCGATGCGGGCAAGCGACCGACCGATGCGATCGCGCCGCCGGCCGTCTGGGGCGTGAAGGCGTAACGCGAATGAAAATCCTGCACACGGCCGACTGGCACCTCGGCGACCGACTCGGGCGCATCGATCGCACGATGGATCTGCGTCGTGCGGTCGAGCGTGTGGCCATGTATTGCAAACGCGAAAAGGTCGATGTGCTGATCGTCGCTGGCGATCTGTTCAGCGAACTCTCGCGGGCCGATGCGCTCCGCGAGACGATCCACCACTGGCAGGATGTATTCACCGAGTTCATGGCGAACGGCGGCACCATCCTCACGTGTACGGGCAACCACGACAACGAGAATTTCTGCCAGACGCTTTATCATGCGATGTCGCTGGCCGCACCGATGCTCGGACTGCCTGGCGAACGCATCCATCCGGGGCGGTTCTACCTTGCCGCCGATCCCACGTTTTTGACACTGCGCGACCCGCGCGAAAACTTCGACGTGCAGTTCGCACTGATGCCGTACCCGACATCGACGCGGTACCTGAAGGGCGAGCAAAGCCAGAAGTACGTCAGCCCCGAAGAGAAGAATCGCTTGCTCGTTTTGGCTTTTGAACAAGCCCTGACGGAGATTGGCCAACATGCGAATTATCGCCGTGATGTGCCTTCGATACTTGCGGCACACGTTCACGTATTCGGCGCGAACATCGGGCCAAATCTGTTTCGTATGACCGAAGAAGAAGACATCCTCGTGAATGACAAGGGGATGTCGGAGCAGTTCGCGTACGTGGCACTCGGGCACATTCACAAACCGCAATTCCTCGGCGGTTGCGAGAACGTGCGATATAGCGGTAGCATCGAAAAAATGGACCTCGGCGAAGCGAGCGACATCAAGGGCGTCGTGCTGTTCGAGGTCGGCGCGAAGGGCCTCGTCGGCGAACGGAATATCTTGTCGATGCCATCGACGCCGATCTACGAAGTCACGGTGATGAACCCGAGCGAAGACATCCCGCGATTGCGAATCGATGCGGAAGATTCGTCCGAAGATTTGGTGAATTTGCACATCCGCTACAAGGCAGGCGACGATCATCTCGAAGAGATTTTGCGCGACCTCGACCGCATTTACCCGCGCTGGTATGCCCGCGATTGGGTCGAAACGACGAAGCTCAGCCCGACGCTCGTGCCCGCCGATGCGGCACGGAATTTGAGCTTCGGGGAAACGGTTCGCGACTATGTATCGGTGGAATTGATGCACCACGACGAAGCCGACAAGGCCGCGATT
Organism: Limnoglobus sp.; assembly: GCA_043726085.1. Lineage (GTDB taxonomy): Bacteria > Planctomycetota > Planctomycetia > Gemmatales > Gemmataceae > Limnoglobus. The sequence continues at coordinate 2,208 of JAYSKW010001063.1, read as the reverse complement.
GTCGAACGCTTGAATCAACTGATCGACGAAATGCCATGATCCCGAACCGCGTCAAACTCTCCGGCTTTCTTTCTTACAAAGACGAGCAAGCGCTTTCGTTCGAGAGTGCGCCGATCTGGATGCTCTCGGGCCTTAACGGCTCGGGGAAATCGTCGGTTTTCGACGCGGTCACGTACGCACTATTCGGCCACCATCGCGGTGGCAGCCAGAACGCAATCGAGCTGATTAACAAGGACTCCACTGCGTTCGCGGTCGAGTTCGATTTCACGCTCGATGGCGTATTGCACCGCATACGCCGCACCTTGAAACGCAGCGCGCGTGGCTCGGCGACTGGCACGCAACAGATCTTCCGACAGGAGGTTGCGACCCGCGAAGACGATGGCTGGCTGGCGGTGCCGGACACGAATAAGAAGGTCGACTTCGACCTGTGGATTCGCGAAAAAATCGGCCTGAATTACGACACGTTCACATCATCGGTGTTGCTGTTGCAAGGTAAGGCCGAGAAGCTGCTGGACAGTAAACCGAGTGGCCGCGCGGAGGTGCTGGCGAGCATCGTCAACCTCGAACGATTTCAAAAACTCTACGACAAGGCCAACGAAAAGAAGCTGGTTTACAAGGCGCAACTCGAAGTCTTGTCGAATCAGGCGGCGGCGGTGCCGGAGGTCAGCGACCTCGATTGTTTGCTCGTGCGCGAACGGATCGAGCAAGCCGAGGCGACGCAGGCGAGTACGCAGGAGCAGGTCGATACGCTCTTGCAGCGCGAGCACACGGCACGGCAATGGACGGCAGTCCAGACCCGATTGACGACCGCCCGCGAGAAGCTGCGCGTCGCCGAGGCGTTGCTGAGTCAGGCGGCGACATTGCAAGCGGACTTCACGCGGATTCGCGAACTCAAAGACGTGATGCCTGCGGTTGAGACGGTCGTGAAGTATCGCGGAAAAGATCATGAATCGAAGCAGAAAACCGAACGACTGACGAAACAGCACGCGCAGGCACTCGAACATAAATCGTCGTCGGATCGGCAACTCGACATCGCGAAAAAGAAGCGCGCAAACCTACGCAAAACGATCGAGGACGACGAGAAAAAACTTGGCGTACTCACCGCGCGGTTACGCGAACTGGCCGCGATTTTGCAAACCGTACGCCTGGCGGAGACGCAAGAATCCGAGGTCAAACGCCTGACGGATGAACTCACGCAGTACCCGACCGATCCGACGCTCGACGTAAAAGCGGCACAGGTAGAGGCGGATCGGTTGACCGATCTGAATCGCGTTCAGCCGATTTTGCAGCGACTCCACGACGAACGCACAGCCGGGTCGAACGCCAAACAAAAGGGCAACGAGTGGGAGCGCAAGGCGGCCGAGATCAAGACCGAAGGCGAGCAATTAAAGGCGAAGCACGCGGGCATCGTGGCAAAATTAGAGATCGCGAAGCAGGCTCGTCTAAAAGCCGATGAAGAACACGCGGCGGCAGCGGCGCTCGAAACGCAAGCACGCGGCAACCTGAAAAACTTCGACAGCGTCATCGGCACCACCACCTGCAATGCGTGCGGCCAACCGTTGACGGCGAAGCACCTCGCCGATGAAAAACGCCACCGCGAGACGGAATTACAGAACGCCGAAGCTCGCCGCGAACGTGCCACCCAAGCGCAGACAATCGCCACCGCCGACGAGAAACGCACGCTGGTCGACGAAACGGAATCGAACAAAACGCTCGAGGCCCTTCGCGAAAAATACACCGAGGCGACAACGGCACGGAAGCAGGCGGCCACCGATGCCGCACGACATTTGAGCGTGTGTACGTTGGCGTATGCCGAGCTTCCCGAGCCGTTTCAGATCAAAGTGGCGGCCACGAAAAACACCGATTGGTTCGCGACCACGTACCCCGCTCGCGATGAACTTTCGCTGCTGCGGCAGGATCTCAGCGGCCTCGAAGTCGCGAAGCGCCAGGTGCGGGCGGCACAAGATCGTTCCGATAGCTGGCGGCAACTTCGCGCGAAACTCGACACGACGCGGGACACGCTCGACAAACTTCGCACGAACTTGCCGAGCGTCGATCTGGCATCGATTCGCCAGGAACAAGCGACGAAACAATCCGAAGAACTCGCGTTAGTCAACGCGATTAAGGGAACGAAGGCGAGCCTCAAAGATACCGAGACGCAAGAGGATATTCACGGCCGCGATGCGCAATCGCACGCGACGCTACTCG
>JAYSKW010001062.1:0-1744 GCA_043726085.1 Limnoglobus sp. | reverse complement strand
GCGTCGGCGGCTGCCTCTTTGCCTACCACAGCCGCCGCCACGGCATCGCAAGAAAGTTCGTCGAGACGCGACAACGGTTTATAAACCGCACGCAATTGCGAGCGGATCAGTTTCGTATGGCCGAGCGCGTGATGCGCCATTTCGTGTGCAAGAATAAACCGTAGTGTGTCCATGTTTTGCGTCATTTGGCAACCGTGGATCACGTCGTCGACGAGGATCACAAACCGCTTCCCACCGTGCTTGATCGCGAAGGCATTCTGCGTGTTCGATTCGAGGATGTACACATCAGGCATTTCCATATCTAGCGAATCGGCGATCTCCTCGGCCATTTCAAAGATGTCCGGAAACTGTTTCGGGCCAACACGCAGGGCAGAACCTTTGATGCTCGCTTCCATAATACGCAACCGGAAGAAGTAGATTGCGACTAAAATCAAAAACGCCAACAAAGCGACTCCAGTCGTGAAGACAGTTAACATAACGCCGGAGAAACTGAACACGACCCAGGCGATCATAACGCGAACCCCCGTGCCCGGTTCGATGTAATCGGCCGCATCGACTGCCTTAATTTTCGCCATCGGCGTACCTCAGTATCGGTGAATCGTTGCTCTGCACAGAGAGTCTGCCCATCCGACCGAATATTAAAACGCAATCGTGTCGCGATTGCCAAACAAAAACCTCGAACGTCGTGTCCGGGGTCTTCGATCCTGTAACGACCGTTCTGTCATAGTGAGATAGACTATCCCTTCGCGATCATGAACTTCAACAAGTCCACGCAGCGGTTGCTGTAGCCCCATTCGTTGTCGTACCAGCTAATCAACTTGAAGAACTTGCTGTTCAACTCGATGCCACTGCCCGCATCGAAGATACTGCTGTGGTTATCGTGGATGAAGTCGCTGCTCACGACTTCGTCGGTCGTGTAGGCGAGGATGCCCTTCATGTAAGTTTCGCTGGCGCGCTTCATCGCTTCGCAAATTTCCTTGTAGCTCGTCGCCTTCACGGTCTTCACGGTGAGGTCGACCACCGAGACGGTCGGCGTGGGTACGCGGAACGCCATACCGGTGAGCTTACCCTTGAGTTCGGGGAGCACCAACGCGACGGCCCGTGCGGCACCGGTTGCACTCGGGATAATGTTGATTGCGGCGCTGCGGCCACCCTTCCAGTCTTTCTTGCTCGGCGCGTCGACCGTCTTTTGCGTGGCGGTGTAGCTGTGAACCGTCGTCATCAGGCCTTCATCGATGCCGAAGCCTTCCTTCAGCAGCACGTGAACGACGGGCGCGAGGCAGTTCGTCGTGCAACTCGCGTTGCTGATGATGTGGTGCGTTTTCGGGTCGTATTTTTCGTTGTTGACGCCCATCACAACGGTGAGATCTTCGCCCTTTGCGGGTGCGGAGATGATGACTTTCTTCGCCCCGGCAGTGATGTGCCCCTGTGCCTTGTCGGCATCGGTGAACAGCCCCGTCGATTCGATGACAAAATCGACGCCGAGCTTGGCCCACGGGATCGCTGTCGGGCCTTCTTTCACGGCGAGGCACTGAATTCGGTGCCCGTTGACGACGAGGACATCGTCTTCGGCGAGGGACGGCGACGACTTTTCGCTGTGGACGGAGCCGTTGAATTTCCCTTGCGTCGAATCGTACTTCACCAAGTAGGCGAGGTTGTCTGCGGGGACGAGATCGTTGACGGCCACGATGTCGATTTCTTTACCGAGGAGGCCTTGTTCGACGAGCGCCCGGAACACCAATCG
>JAYSKW010001061.1:0-2801 GCA_043726085.1 Limnoglobus sp. | reverse complement strand
CGACCTCGAAAGCCTCGAGAAACGGCTGCCAGTACTGCAAAAGAAGGCCAAGGGTGGCGACAAAGACGCGATGGAACAGATCGTCATCATGGAGCGCGTTCTCGTTCAGTTGAACGCGAACAAACCGGCCCGCACGGTCGAACTGCGCGACGCGAACGAAAAGAAAATCCTCTCGATGATGCAACTCCTCACGGGCAAGCCCGTCCTTTACGTGTGCAACGTCGATGAAGGCAGTGCCGCCACCGGCAACGCCATGTCGAAGGTCGTCGAAGAAATGGCGACGCCACGCGGTGCGCCGTGCGTCGTCGTTTCCGCACGCATCGAAGCCGAGATTTCGCTGCTGACGAGTGCCGACGATAAACGAGACTTCCTCGATTCGCTCGGCCTAACGCAGACCGGCCTGGCGCGGGTCATTCACGCCGGGTACCAGTTGCTCGAACTCATCACGTACTTCACCGTCGGCCCGAAGGAAACCCGCGCGTGGACGATCCCCGCTGGCACGATGGCCCCGGCAGCGGCGGGCGTGATCCACACCGATTTCGAAAAAGGCTTCATCCGCGCCGAGACCGTCGCCTACGCCGACTTCATCGAATTCGATGGCGAATCCGGTGCGAAAAAGGCCGGTAAATTCCGCCTCGAAGGCAAAGAGTACGCCGTGCAAGATGGCGACGTCTTGCACTTCCGCTTCGCGTAAAGTTCACTTCCTTTTCCGAGGTTCTGTCATGATCGCTCGATGTTTGGCTGGCTTGACCGTGCTCGTTCTCACGTTTGCATTCGCGATGGCCGAGGATGCGAAGCCGAAGAAGGCCGACGACAAGCCTCTCCGTTCGCTCGTGCTGTTGCGGAAAACACACTTCGTGATGGATGAAGCCAAGGTCGTTGCGGCGATCAAGAAAGCGTTCCCGAAATACAAAATCGGCACCGAGAAAACCGACGATGTCGTAGTAGCGGCTACCGAATTGGCCACAATCTGCACGTTCGAGAAAGAAGATCTGACACTGCTGATCAATTCGCGATCGACACCATACACGACAGATAGCGATAAGATGGCGAAAGAGATCGTCCGCAAAACGGGCGACAAGGTGCTCGGGCAGGCGATGCGCGACCACGAAGCGTGGTTCTCGGTAGACATCTTGGGCGGCGAACCCGACGAGAAAAACGAAGAGAAACAGTACGAACTTTTGAGCAAAGTGATCGCGCAGTTTCACGACAAAAACTGTACGATCCTCTACTTTCCGGAGAAGAACAAACTCTTCGCAGCAAACGCCGCCACGCTGAAATTAATGAAACAAGGGAAGGCACTCAGCCTCGCGAATGATGGCGTCATCAACATCGAGAACGACGATGCCGACCTGAAGGCGGCCGTCGAAAAAGCCCGTAAAACGTGGGACGATTTCGAGAAAGCATTCGAGGAAAAGACGGGCAAAAGCCATAGCGTGAAGTTCAAATTCAGCGCCAAGAAAAGTGAATCGGAGTTCATGTGGGTATCGGTCGACAAGATCGAAGACGGAATGATCGTCGGCAAACTCGCGAACGTCCCGAACTTCCTCACGAACATCAAGGAAGGCGACGTCGTCAAGCGATCCGCGAAGGAAATCGAAGATTGGTTTTACATCGAAGACAAGGAAATGATCGGCGGTTACTCGATCCAAGTACTCCAGGACCGCCAGAAAAAACGAACCACAGAGAAGCCGTAGGAGTTGTCGCGGGGCGGCGATCCAATTTGCGACACTTTGCCGCGATACGCAGTCTGAATTGCGGAGCGCGTGCGCGTCACTCATTTTCTAATTATTTCATGCGTCGATTTGGGTATTGACCTTCTCGATCGGTCTTGATCGCCACGATCCGCCCGTGGTAGTTTTGAGGCATGAATAGTATCTTGCGGAAATTATACGACCGCGAATCCCTTCTTGACTGGCGAGATCGCCTACGTTTTGAGGGGAAATGCGTCGTTTGGACGAACGGCTGCTTCGATTTGCTCCACCCCGGCCACGTGCAAAGTTTGCAAGATGCCCGCAACCTCGGCGACGTGCTGATCGTCGGATTAAACTCCGATACTTCGGTGCAGGCGAACAAAGGCCCGCTGCGCCCGATACTGAGCCAGACCGATCGCGCCACGATGCTCGCCGCGCTCATGTGCGTCGATGCGGTGACGATTTTCGACGAGCCGACACCCGCGAATATACTCGCGATTCTTCGCCCCGATATTCACTGCAAGGGTGCCGAATACGCCCCGCCAAATGGCCGCCCCGTACCCGAACGTGCTATCGTCGAAGGCTACGGCGGGCGGATCGCATACCTGCCGCTCGTGCCCGGAATTTCCACGACCGAACTGATGCAACGCATCGAGAGAGCCAACCGTGCCGCATGATCCATTTCTGCTACTGATGGACCGCGACGGCACGCTGATGGTGGACGTCGGCTACCCGAACGACCCCGACGCGGTGCGGTTGCTGCCCGGCGCTGCCGAAGCCGTGCGCGAGATGGTGAAACTCGGCGCGGTGCCAGCGGTCGTGAGCAACCAGTCGGGCATCGCACTCGGCCGGATCACGCGCGATCAAGCGATGGCGGTTCACCTTCGCTTTGTCGATTTATTCGAGGCCGCATCGGGCGTGAAATTGCCGTGCTTCTACTGCCCGCACGGCCCGAACGCCGGTTGTAAATGCCGTAAACCGAAGCCGAAATTGCTGAAAATGGCGGCCTACACACTCGGCTTCGCGGGCAGCCCCACCGTCATTATCGGCGATAAACCGGCGGACGTTCTCGCCGGGAAAGCGTTCGGCGCGTACACGATCTGGCTC
>JAYSKW010001060.1:0-8704 GCA_043726085.1 Limnoglobus sp. | reverse complement strand
CCACCACACAATCTCTGCCGGAGTCCGACCGTGTCTGCACAAAAACCGACCGTCTTCGAACACGAACACGCCGGCCCGCCCTCGGCAGGCGCGTCGACCATGATCTTCCTCGTCCTCGCCGGCATGACCGCGATGGCGCTGATGGTCGGCTTCCTCGAAATCGGCCCGCTCAAAGTATGGGTGAGTCTCGCCATCGCCATCGTGCAAGCCGCCATCGTCGGCGTGTTCTCGATGGACCTCAAACAATCCGACAAGCTCACCTGGCTCGTCGTCGCCGCGAGCATCTTCTGGACCTTCCTACTGTTCCTGTTCACGCTCACCGACTTCCTAACGCGGCACTACTTCGCGTTTTGAAAACGGTGGATTTCGCGCAATGAACAAGCCGTTCGATACGACGCTGAAGGATTTGCTGAACGTCTTTGCGGTCGACTGGGCCGATTGGCTCGGGCCGCGTATCGGATTAACTGCCGACCTCGAAGTCGAGCCTCTCGACGTCGATTTATCGACGGTGCAAATGTCGGCGGACAAAGCGTTTCGGCTACAACCGCCCGCCGAAGGCATCCTTCACATCGAGCCGCAAGCGTCGTGGGACGGCAGCTTTCCGGGACGATTGTTGCGATATAGCGCACTGCTGCACGACATAGCGCACTGCTGCACGACCGTTACGGCGGTCCCGTCTATTCCGTTGCATTGTTGTTGCGGCCCGAAGCCAACGCACGCGACATCACCGGTGTCGTCAGCCGAAGGCGGCACGACGGGCACGAATATCACCGCTTTGAATATTATGTGGTGAAAGTATGGGAACTTCACGTCGAGCCGCTAATGTCGAGTGGCATCGGCGCGCTGCCGCTCGTGCTCCTCACCGACGAAGCGACGGGTCAACTCGGCACGCTCGTCGACCGGATCGACGAGCGACTGCGCGCCGAGCACGTGCCCGATGCGCAAAGGACATTCCTGCTGACGTGCGGGTTTATCCTGCTCGGGTTGCGGTATGATGGTGAAGAGATTCGCAACGCATACACGAGGGTCCGAGGCATGAAAGAATCATCGACGTATCGGGCGATCCTTGAAGAGGGCCGAGAAGAGGGCGAGATCAAGGGCGAGATCAAGGGCGAGATCAAGGGAGACCTCAAAGCTCGTCAGAGTACGCTTCTGGACATTCTCCGCGATCGGTTTGGCGACGTACCAGCGGAAGTCGAATTGCGGATTCGAGCCGTGACCGAAGCCCCACGATTGCAGCACGCGATTCTGCGTGCGATCCGGATTTCCTCGCTCGACGACCTCGAATTATAACGCTATGCGACGACGTACGATCTTGGCGGGCGGGGGAATAGTCGGGCTGCTCGGCCTGTCTCTCGCTTTTTTTGTTGGCGGCTGTGGCGACACCGAATCCGGTGGCTACGACCCCGCGATGCGGTTCCCGCCCCGCACGGATCGCCTCGTTGTCAGCCTGCCTTCGGTTCCCCCGCTTCGGTTGCACGACAACGGCAAACTCGACGATGCCATTCGCGAACTCGATGCCTTCGGCGGGCAAACGCTCGACCCCAGCACCTTACCTGCTGGCGAACGTAGCGAACTCGATGACAGCCTCCTGTCACTCTTCGGCACCCCCGCTGCGCCGACAGTCGATGATGGCGAATCGCTCGGGTTGAATTCCGAACGGCTCGCGCTCGGGAGTCGCCTTTACAAAGACAAATGCGTGCAGTGCCACGGTACCAACGGCAACGGTCGCGGCCCCACGGGAATGTGGGTTTACCCGCACCCGCGCGATTTCCGTTTAGGCAAAGCGAAGTACGTTTCGACACCCGGCGGCGTCGGTCGCCCGAGTCGTGCCGACCTGCTCCGCGTGCTGCGGGTCGGCATCGCGGGGAATGCGATGCCGCCGTACGGCTTGCTCCCCGAAGGCGATCTCGAAGCCCTCGTGAGTTACACGATCTTCCTCAGTTTGCGCGGGCAAGTTGAATTCGACGTCATCGCTGCGGTTATGGGTGATGACGGCCTCGATGGTACGATTGCCGAACTCGCCGCGAAGCGGGCGAAGCACTGGCTGGCGGAGTGGATCGCGGCGGATCGTTCGAAAATCGTCGTGCCGGAAGTGCCAACGGACTTGACTCAAGACGACCGAGTACGGCGCGGGCACAGTGCGTTTCAGGTGGCGGGGTGTGCGGCGTGCCATCGCGACTATGGCCGCGAAACGCACTACCTTTACGATATCTGGGGCGTGGCCGTGCGACCGTCGAACCTGACGCTCGGCGAGTGGCGTGGCGGTGGCGATCCGACCGAGCTTTTTAAGCGAGCAAGGTGCGGGATTGCCCCATCGGGAATGCCCGCCGCCGGTAGCCTGAGCGACGCCGACACGTGGGACGTCGTCGCGTTTCTGCGGGCACTGTCCGTGCCTCGCCAGTTGCCAGCGGAATTGCGTGCGAAAATTTATCCGGATGCGAAGTAACATGATCGACGACCGTGCGGAAATCGTTCGCCCCGTACCGCGTGGTGTCCGCATCTGCGCCATCGTCACGGTGCTGTTGACGGTACTGTTGCTCGCGCTCGGTGGGTTCGTCACGTCGTTTCGCGTCGGTATGGCCGACCCCGTTTGGCCGACCGAACCGTGGTACTTGCTCGACAAAGATTGGACGAGCCTGGAAGTTGGGTTCTTGCTCGAACACACGCACCGGCTGGCCGGTTGGCTCGTTGGCGGCGCGGCCACGGTCTTCGCTGTGTGGGCGTGGTGCGCGGAGCCGAATCGCCGTCTGCGCTGGGTTGGCCTCGGTACCGTTGTGCTGTTGCTCATTGCGTACGGCGAGTTCCATCGCGGCATGGGTAAGGTCTGGCATTCGATTCAAGAAACGGCACGTGCGCAAAAGCAACTCGACCCGAAACAGCGCGACTACGAACAGCGCATCGTCGAAAGCCAATTGCTGAACCAAGTGACGAATTGGCCCGTCGCGCAAGGTGTGGCGACGGGTGTGCTGGCCATTGGCGTGCTGCTTGTTAGTGGCGTCGCGGCGGGCACTGGCACCGCGGGCGGCTGGGTTCGCGGCGCGGCCGGTGTGGGCCTCGTGTTCGTGATGGCGCAGGGCTTGCTCGGCGGCTTTCGCGTGTTCTTGAACGCACTCATGGGCACGAACCTCGCCGCGATTCACGGCGTCTTCGGGCAGATTACGTTCGCCACGTTCATCGCTGCGATGGTACTGGCCGCACCGCGTCACCGTAACGATTCGATCCCGAATGCCACGCGGCAGAGTTTCGCCCATTCCGCCGCGTTCGCGGTCGGGCTGCTGGTTTTACAGCTCATTTGGGCCGTCATGGTTCGACACATCGGCTCGGTGCTCGCGCAACGGCTGCACATTCTGACGGCGTTTGCGCTCACCGGCGTGCTAGTCTGGCTCTCCGTTCGCATCTTGTCGTCGCCGATCGTTCGCGCGAAATTCGCCAGCGGCGCGTACCACCTGATGATCATCCTCGCGGTGCAACTCGTGCTCGGCGTCGAAGCGTACATCGGCAAGTTTACGACCAACGGCCCGCAAGCGTTCGTGCTGCCAATCGAGCGCGTGGTGAAGTTGCAAGACGCCCTGACGCGCACGGGGCACCAACTCATCGGCGCGGGGTTACTCGCGGCAACGGTGGCGCTCGCGGTGCGATTAGGCCGCCCGCCGTTGACGGACGGCGACGACGAGGAAACGGCGAATCTTCGCGCTTTCCGCGCATCCGATCTCGATGCGAATTCCTAAAATCGTGTGAACGAAACCAGACGCGACGACCCACTGCGGGCTACTGCTTATGCAAACATTGACTGCCACCATGACCCCGACACTCGACGCTTCTGAACAGACGGCGGTGGTGCGTTCGCGGATGGCCGACTACTTCGAGCTGACGAAGCCGCGAATCGCCTTCATGGCGCTGTTCACCGTGGCCGTTGGCTTCTTCCTCGGGGCCGCGCCGTCGCCGAGTTTGCAGATGCTGTTGCACACGCTGATCGGTACGGCGCTCGTTGCGGCGGGCGGAAGTGCCCTCAATCACTGGCTCGAACGCCGTGCCGATGCCCGCATGAATCGCACGTCGAACCGGCCACTGCCATCGGGCCGGATGAACCCCGCCGATGTCTTCGCCTTCGGCGCGACGCTCGCCATTCTCGGCGTTGCGTACCTCGCGTTCGCGATTCCGCAACACCCGTCGGCGGCGATTGCCGCTGCCGCAACCGCCTTCCTTTACGTTGCGGTTTACACACCGATGAAGCGGCTCACCGCGTGGAACACCGTCGTCGGTGCGATCCCCGGCGCGTTGCCGCCAGTGATCGGTTGGTGTGCCGCACACGGTACGCTGACCGCCGATGCGCTCGCGCTATTCCTGATTTTGTTCGTCTGGCAATTGCCGCACTTCTTCTCGATCGCGTTTATGCATCGCCACGATTACGCTCGCGGCGGCATGAAAATGCTGCCGTGCGTCGAGCGCGCCGATGGCTACTGGACGGGCGTTGCGACGATTGCCACCTGCGTTTTGCTAATCGCCGTCGGCACGACGCCGTATCTGATCGGCTCGGCCCGCGAGATCTTCCTGATCGGCTCGTTCGCGCTCGGCGTCTGGTTCTTGGTACGTGCGATTCGCTTCGGCCGCAACCGCACCGAACGCTCCGCACGCCAGGTTCTGCGCGGCTCGCTGATCTACTTGATGGGCGTGATGGCCCTGCTGATTATCGACTGGTTGCTACCGCGTTACATCGGTTAACGGTTTTCAAGTTTGCGTTTTCATTTCCGTGTTTTCCGTGGTTGATTGAAGATTGAAGATTGAAGAGAACCACGGAATTCACTGAAAACACGGAAATAGAACGAGGGGTACATTAGTACAATGATTGTAATACTGACCCGCACACTGTTGCTTCTCTGCCTACTTGTGACAGTGTCGTGTCAGCCGTCGTTGCCGACGAATATCGAGCCGGAGATTGCCTACCCCGTTCCCGAATTCACGCTGACTGAACGTAGCGGCAAGACGGTCACGAAGGCGGATTTGCTCGGCAAAGTCTGGGTGGCGTCGTTCGTGTTTACCCGTTGTTCCGGCCCGTGCCCGGCCGTGACGGCCACCGTGGCACGATTGCAATCCGAACTGGCCAACGAGCCAAATGTCCGCTTCGTCACGTTCACCATCGACCCCGACCGCGACACGCCGGACGAACTCAAAAAGTACGCGGACCGCTTCCGTGCCGACCCGGAACGGTGGGTGTTCCTGACGGGCAAGGAAGCGATCGTTCACGAACTCGCCACGAGCGGTTTCAAGTTATTGGCAATGAAGAAATCCGGCGGAGCAGCCGGCGACGAATTCGACCACAGTTCGCGATTGGCCATCATCGACAAGAGCGGAATCATCCGCGGCTACTACGACGGAATGCCCACCACCCGCGACGGCGCAGCCGAGGTGTTCGAGAACAACCTCAAGAAGTTGCGCCAACAGGTTGCGACGTTGGCGAAGTGAGCATGGGTGAGGTCATAGTGTGTCAATACGCTCCCTACGCGCTCCGCTTCGCAAAGCCTACGCGTCGCGGCTAATTATGAGGCTAATTCTGCGGCGAGGCTAAATACTTGCGAATCGCGTCGAGTCCGGGAAGGAAAAAGTACGCGCCGCCGATCGTGGTCACGAAGCGGGGGATGTTCGGGATTCGCTCGCGGATCGGCGTCGCGGGGATCGAGAACGATGTCGTCTTCGCGTTTTGAAATTGAGGATCGACGATTCGCGACGGGTCGCCGACGAGCGGGTCGGTTTCTTGATACAGCGAGCCGAACACGGGATTGTGCATCCACGAATGCATGATGAACTCGAACTGGCGTTCGATGTTCGTGTTCAAGCCGATGAACATCAACCCGCGTTTGAGATTGTCTTGTTCGTACTTATCTTTTGCGAACGGCCCGTAACTGCGTGCACGGCGCAACACGCGGTGTCGTCCCGCGACGACGAGCGACATTTTGGGATCGTCGGCCAGTTCGGTTCCACGCGGGTTGGACCGGCGGATGTGCGATCCGATCGGCGCGCCGGTGCCGCGCGGGTCGGCGGTGAAATCGAACGTGTTCTCGTCCTTCGCCGGTAATCCCGGATCGATCAATTGGCCCTCTCGGACGAGTGCTCCGCTCGGCCATCGCCCGACCATTTTGGCCGCGAGCCACTCGGTCCGTTTCTCGTCGTGCTTCATCGTCGTGCGCAGGAAATTCCAGAACGCGCTGACGTCTTGCTCGAACTGGCGCACAACGAGATAGGTTCCGTTCAGGCCGAGTGGCTTGGCTCCAGGGGCGATGCTTTTCCAACCGGGAATCAACGTTTCGTTCCAGTAGGCATTCGTGTAGCCGAACACGAATTCGCCTGCCGGGACAGCCTGGGGTTCGTCCACGAGCAAGGCTTGTAACTCTGGCTCGGTGTTCGCGATGACGGGTTTTGGCTGCGAAATGCCATCGGCAAAACCGAAATGCTCGCGCGAGTATCGCTGCTTCGGGTCTAATGGCGTGGCCGAGATCGGAGCGACGACCAACGACAATCCGTGCGCTGCGTACGTTTTGGCTTCGTCGGCTTCGAGTGCTTTCAACGCCTCTGGATTGGGAGCGAACAGCATCAACAGTACATCGACGAGATTGTCTGAACGGCCCCATTGCCACTTTTCCGGTGCCGACGGTCCCGTGTCGCCGAGGATGCGCGTTCGACGCTCGGAGATCATGCCATCTTGGAAAGCTGGCTCGAACGTCGCGTCGATGGTCGTTGCGGCCACGCCGAGCTTTTCCAAGCCGGATCGCGCGAACGCCACATTCAAGCACGACGCCTGCGGTACGATCGGCTTCGTCATGCCCGGCGTCACGCGGTTCACCAACTTGGCCAGCCATGCGTTGGCGCGCGGTGGATCGCCGATTCGCAGGAGGTGATACGACGCCTCGTGCATCGTGTCGCCGTAACTGCTAAACACCAGCCCTTGAATGTCTGCGTGTTGTAATTCGTTCATCGGTAACATCTCGATGTTAGAGTCATATCCGTTCACGGGGCAGCATAATTTTCAACAATCCAGACGCCGTAGGTCGCGGTCGAAGAGGCTTTGCGATGAGGCCCGACAGAACGGCGACGACAAAAACCCTTAAGGTTTGAAATCCTCGCGTGAATGCACTGTCGGGCCTCTCAAAGCTTCGACCCGACCTACAATACCAGTGGGTTCAAAGCAAAAAGAAATACCTTGTGAACGGTTACTTAAAGTCTTTGAAGCCAACGGGTGGTATCGGTAACCGAACCGAATAACCCCAAGCGAAACTCGCGGTTATTGGTGATGTGTTTCATGGTGAGTTCGGGGTAGGCGCTGTACCACAACAGGTCGGTTCGCTGGCTCGTTCGCGCGTAGTTTTTGAACCACTGTTCGTCGCGCGATCCGCCGACGCGGTACAACCCGTGCGTCGTGGGGAATCCGCGATCTGGCCCCAGTTGGGTGTTGCTCCAGACGGCGGTAAGGCCTCGACTCGCGCGATCGACGAATTCGCCGAGGTAGTTTTCCCAACTGCCATCGTAATTGCTGAGAAAGAGCAATCGCGGCTTGCGGTTCGGCGCGGTCAGCACGACCCACCGCGCGAAGTGGATCGTGACGATGCCGCTTAAATTTCCGCGCGTGGAGACGTACTTTGCCATGATGTCGATGACCATCAAGACGGCTCGCATCGTCAAAAGCCGCAACCAACCGTCTTTCGCATCGGTGATGCTGACGAGGTGATTTTGCAACTGCAAATCTTCGCTTTCTTGCAAGATTAACAAATCGTCGAGCGGTGCCACGACGCGATTTTCGACATCGGCATTTTCTCGTTTGTTCAGCCAACGCAAGTAGGCGGAGATCGCGAACCCGATGCCGGCAACAACCGCGAGAACCACGAGTAAGAGCGTGAGGTAGCCATCGACGAATGCGGTGGCCAAGGCGATGCCGATGAGGCCGAGCGCGATGCCGACGAGTGCGAGAATGAGGACTTTCCTGCCGAAGCGAACCCGCAACAACATCGGCACCGGTTCTTTCGTCCAGGCGAACGCCGGTTGCGTTTCGACGAATTTTTGAATCGCTTCACGACAGTCATCCGCCGAAAGGCTCGCGTACTTCGGATGGTTCGCGTCCAACTCGGCTTCGACGAGCTTTCGCAGCGAATCATCGCGTTCGATGTGGTCTCGCGTAACGCCCGGTTGGCCGACGTACATGGCCGACGCCCCATAGTCGTTTTCGGCAAGGAAGTCGGCCACTTCCTGAATGGTGCCCAAGATGGGAAACACGCCATCATCCGTTTTTGTATCCCGATACACGTCGTTCAGGAACAGTCGGTCGCGATCCGCCAAGTCCTTGAGGAAGCTCAAGGCCGGCCCATCGATGTTGCCTTCAAAAATCAGCGTGGCGTTGTCGCCCTCGCGTTCGATGAGGATGAACGAACAGAAGTGTAGCCGCGTGTATTTTTGGAATCGCGCGCGAACGCCTTGCGGATTCTTGAGATACGGCGCGATGATCGTTTTGACGGCTTGGTAGCGATCGCGATCGACTTCGGTGACGATCGAGAACGGCGATTGCGCGTGTGATGGCGGGTCGAACAATCCGCCGGCCAGGAACTGAAGCATGTTCTCGGCGAATGCGTAGATGAGCCACACGGCGAGCGCCGCATACGCGCCGTACGGTACGATCGCCATCCAGACGGCGGCACCCCCGGCGGCGGAGAGCGTC
>JAYSKW010001059.1:0-2144 GCA_043726085.1 Limnoglobus sp. | reverse complement strand
GCCCGGCATCACGGGGTATTTCGGGAAGTGCCCACGCACCCAAAAGTCGTTCGTCGACGTATCGACGTAGCCGACGATGATGCGAGCTTCCGTATCGATGTGCGCGATCCCCGATAGCAATTTCATTTCGTGGCGATGCGGATTGGCGGCTTCGATCTTGGCGATGGCCACGATAGTTCGCGTAAAATCGAGCGCAGATAAATCGACTGTCACAGCCTGTTCGGCGGGCATAACGCTACTCCTTACCGTACCCGATGATTTCCAAAACCTGTGGCAGTTCCGTCACGAGGACATCAGGGCGGAACTGCGGCTCCTTCAGATGCTCCGGTGTCGCCACCAGAGATTGCTTATCACCCGCGAAAAGTGCAGTCAGAAAGCCGTGCTTCTTCGCGGGGGCAATATCGCGAACGACATTCGACCCGACGTGCAAAACTTCGGATGGCTTCCAGCCGCGCGACGCGCACACGGCCAGTGCCGCCTTGAAGATCGTCTCCGATGGCTTCTTCGCTTTTTTATCGGTGGACAGTACCCGCAACGCGACTGGGAACGCCAGATTCACGTCGAAATTCGGGACTTGCTCACGGAACGCCTTGTGAATCTGGGCGGGCGTGAAGCACTGGCCGTCGGCCAGCAACCCGCTCGGCACGCCCGCATCGGCGAGCATTTGTACCGCTTCCGCCGCTCCGGGATACGCCCCGACGCCCTGGATACTCGCATGATAAAAGTACGCGATCTTCTTCACAAACTCGCCGATCGCCCCGTACACATTCGCATCGAAGACGTATTCCTTCTGCATCAACTTCTTAACGATGTCTTCCCAGATTCGCTCCGATTGCACTTCCGGAAACTTCTCGCCACCGCTGCCCATCATCCGCAAGTTCGTCAGCGCTTTCGTGAACATTTCACGCATATACGCCGCCGGTGCGCCGGGTTTGCGGCTCATCGAGTTCCACATATTGAACTCTTGGATCGTCTTCTCGAATGCATTGTCCGTCACGAAACTATGCTCGTGCTCGAACAGGATCTCCCCTTGCGGAATCGCGAGCAATGTCCCGTAAACGTTCCACATCACCGCCTTCACGGGCAACGTGTGCAGGAACGGTTTCGCCTTGGCCGACTTCACCTGCGGGGCGGCGGGCCAGGGTAGCCCACGTGCGGGCAAGTAGCTATCCGCATATTGCTCCAGTGTGAGTGCCATGGCTCTAACGGGGTGCGAGGATCGGGGAGTATCGCTAACTTTTCTAGATTAGCGATGCGGAAAAGCGGATTCAAGCGAGTTGCGGCGCGAACGGAGTAATGTGTGGATCTTGCGACGGTACATGGCTCAAAAAACAGTGTTTTTGAGTAGCAACTGCGTCCTTCGTTCTTTCTTCTCTGGTAGCCGCAGGTCTTTAGCCTGCGTTTGCCACGAGCAATCGCTGAAGGTCGTGGTGAGTCTTCGAAACACGACGGTTCCTGCGCCCGGAATGACCGTTTTGTGCGGATCGCGTCGCGTCTCGAAGACTCGCCGCGACTGGTTTTTTAGGGGTGTTTCCCCCGCGCAGGCTAACGACCTGCGGCTACCAGAATAGGCAAAATGCGGAGAAGCGGATTCAAACAAGTTGCGACGGACTATCAGCACCGCACAAAATTGCTTCGTAGCGCAAACCGTTCGCGTTAATGTGGAAGCGGCGGCGCTGTTCGTCGATCCGTTCGATCGTAATCGTCAGCAACTCGGTCGGCATCGCATCGGGCACGCGGTCGGCCCATTCGACGAGGCACACGCCGTCGCCGCGAAAGTATTCCTCGACGCCGAGTTCGGTGAAATCGCGAGAACTAACCAAGCGGTACGCATCGAAGTGATAGATCGGTAAGTCCGCGACGTACTCGTGAATCAGCACGAACGTCGGACTGCTGATCGCCGCCGGATTACGGACGTTCAACCCCTCCGCCACGGCACGGGTAAGGTGCGTCTTCCCCGCGCCAAGAGGGCCGATCAGCGCCACGACCGCGCCGGGAAACAGTCTCCCTGCCAGCCAGCGACCGAACGCCTCGGTCGCCGCCAGGTCGGCGATCTCGACGGTCGCAGTCATCGCTTACGCACTCACTTTTTGGCGTTTGTGCGTCTTCGCCGCCTTGTAGCGTAGGTACGCTTGCATGAACGC
>JAYSKW010001058.1:0-3106 GCA_043726085.1 Limnoglobus sp. | reverse complement strand
CGCATCGCCATCGCGGGCCAGCATGTAGACATCGTCGCGTAACGTCTGAAAATTGTACGAGGTGTAGTTCCGGTTCACGTTGCCGTCCGCATGCAGGTTCGGCATCTTCATATTCGCGCGGTGCGGCAAATGGCACCCGAAGCAACTCGGATTCCACGCACTATGGCACGCGATACAACTCATGTTCGTGCTGGAGTGCGCCACGCATTTATCGCCGCCTTCGGGCATGTCGCCGAAGACCATTTTGCCATCGGTCACGCGCACCGTTTTCGCGAGTGCTGACTTCGCGTTGTAGCGCGGGTGCTTGTCGTCGATCGTGTCGCGCGTCTGGACCATCTCCCAGCGTACGCCCTTTTCGACCATCGAATTTTGGAAGTAACGCTTCTTGCCGTTGCCGAGATCTTCGACCTCGAAGCGTCGCTTGCCGAACGCAGTCTTGAGTGCCGCCAAGTTCCGCCCACTGCCATCTTCGGACGAGGTGTAGTGTGCCGGTCCGGAGGTGCGGAGCGTCGTGTATTCGGTCGAGGTGCCGTGGCAGTCGATGCAACTGATTTCCGTCGCGGCTCGTACTTCCATCTGCAAGCGATTGTTGCCGTGCATGTCTTGTACGAAGTGGCAATCGACGCAGTGCATCCCCTTTTCCATGTGGATGTCCATCAGGTGAACGGGCTGCCCGGAACGGCATTTATCGAACTCGCGCTCGGCAGTGTTCGATGCTTTCGCGGTGTCGTGTGGCTTCTTGTGGAAGTCCTTCATTTTCGTTGCGAAGGCTGTCGAAGCCATCAGCATTTCGGGTGTCGGCGGTCCGACTTGTTCGCCGAAGTGATCGCGTAACATCCCCTTACGATCCTTCTTGTACACCGCGCGAAACACCCAGCCGTGGCTGTGAAAGTCGCCGAACTGCGCCTTCGTCATTTGCGAGTTCAGATCGGTAATGTCGTTCAAAAAGGCGGGATCGGTGAGGTTGCTCTTCGCGGACGATTCGTTCGGGTTGAGCATCATCGAGCGGATCATTTGTTCTGGCGATGGGTTCTTCTGCTTCTCGGGGTACAACCGGTGCGCTTCGGATTCTTCATCCCACCACTGGTAGCCGATGTAGCTGTTCATGACGGTCGTGCCCGGGTGAACGTGGCAAACCATGCACTGGCTCGTTGGGATCGTGTTCGTGAAGCGGTGCTCGATCGGGTGGCCCGGCTCGTTTTTGGGGATCGTCGGATCGGTACTCGCGCTGAGGCCACGGTTGCCGTACTTCGCGTATGGCCCCGAATGCACCGGCGAGCGATCGTTTGCATACACCAAGTGACACGCCGAGCAACCGCTCGAACGATAGTCGCCGGGGTGATCGTTCGTGCCGAGGAAATTCAGCGTCGGGTCGAAAAGTCGCGTCTTGCTGAGGCTGACGAAGACGGGGTCGGTGCGGTTCTGCGTGCCGATGCCGCGTTCGCTGAGGCGAGTGCGCGGGCGACCCGGTTCTTCCTTCAGTTCGGGAACGCCGACTTCGGATTTGAAGCGTCCGCCTGGCTCGAAAATTCGCAGGATGTTACCCGGTTGGCTCATCTCGAAGCGCGGTAGCGGATCGAGGAATGGTACGACGCCCTTCTTGGCCATTTCTTCTTCGGTGGGCATCGGGTTGCTGACGATTCGCAGTGGTGCGCCGTTCATCGAATAGGCTTCGCCGTATCGTGCCGTTTTGAACGGCACCGCACCGTTGTTGTAAAGTGCGGCCCCCCACAACATGCATCCCGTGGACATAATCTGCTTGCGGTTCGTCTGTACTTCTTTCGGGTGACAGCCCGAAGTCCCGCAACCGATGTGTGCGACGCGGAAGTCGCCGGGGTTCACGAAGCGAATGTAATCGGGCGACTCGTGGTTGAGCAACGTGTACGAACGCACGGGGTTCGCCGACGTCGGCCAGAACTGCGGCAAACGTGCCCGTACGTGGGCTTTTTCGATGCTCGTCGCGTTGGCGTCGCCGCCGTGGCAATCGGTACACCCGAGTTGGATCGTGTCTTTGTAGTGCGGGTCGTGCGCGTTCTGATGGCAGGCGATGCAACCGCTGCTCTTCGCCATCGCCTCGCCGGCGGTCTGCTCCATGAGCTTGACGTTCGCCAACTCGGGCGGCATCGGAAACGGATCGGCGGGGTCGGTCGAATAGACGGGGTTCCGCTCGTCTTGCGTACCGTCGCCTTGCGGCAACAACCGTTTGCGCTCGGCTTTCTTCAAGTCGGCCGCGGTGTCGCTCTTCGCTTTTTCGTTCGCATCGGTACTGTTGACTGCCATCGAAACGGCGACGAATGCCACGTAACCGGCGAGGAAGTATTTCAGCACTTTACGAAACGAAATCGACGGATTGCCAGCATCCATGCCCCGACTCCCCCAAAACATCGCCAAGCGAGAGCCACTGCTAATAGCATCAGTGCCGTCCGCGTCAATCGCATTTTTGTACAACGACGATACGGGTGATTGCCTGAATCCTCGACTCATTCCGGAGGTCGTATGCGTGCGTTTGCGTGGTTCGTGTTCGTGGCGTTCGTTTCACCGATCGTGGCTGCGGAACCGGCCCCGAACCGGAAGCTCGTCGTCGTTACCGAAGAAGCGCTTCGCATTCATGCCGAGTCGCTCGTGATCGATGGCCATAACGATCTACCCTGGGAATTGAGGAAGAAAGACGCAGGGGCGTCGTTTCGCACGATCGACCTATTGAAGCCGCAAAAGGCGTTGCACACGGATATTCCGCGACTGCGAAAAGGGGGCATCGGGGCGCAGTTTTGGTCAGCGTGGGTGCCGGTCGACACCGCGAAAAATGGTACCGCCGTCAAGACGACGCTCGAGCAGATCGATGTGATTCACCGGATGGTGAAGCAATACCCGAACGACTTCGAACTCGCTCTGACCACCAGCGACATCGAACGCATTCACAAGTCGGGCAAGATTGCGTCGCTCATCGGCATCGAGGGCGGCCACTCGATCGATGGCTCGCTCGAAATTTTGCGAAACTACCATTGCCTCGGCGTGCGCTACATGACGCTCACGCATTCCGAATCGCTCGCATGGGCGGACTCCGCCACCGATACGGCGAAGTGTGGCGGGCTGTCGAAATTCGGCG
>JAYSKW010001057.1:0-3176 GCA_043726085.1 Limnoglobus sp. | reverse complement strand
GTCGGCTTCGCCGACTTCTTCCTTGATGAGGCGGTTCGTCGATTTCTGCTGGGAAAGCCGTTCTTCTTCGAGCTTGAGTTGCTTTTCGAGGTCGGGAAGCGTGCCGAACTTCAGCTCGGCCGCCTTGCTGTAATCGGACTCGCGTTCGTAGCGTTCGAGCAACACTTTGGATGTCTCGATCTGCGTTCGCAACGATTTCAAACCCTCGACGGCTTTCTTCTCGCTCTGCCATTGCGCGGAGAATGCATCGGACTGCGTTTTGAGGTTTGCGAGTTCCTTTTCGAGTTTCGCCAGCCGATCTTGCGAGCCGGCGTCGTTCTCTTTCTTGAGGGCTTCGCGTTCGATTTCGAGTTGGCGAACGCGGCGGGAAATCTCGTCCAGTTCGGTGGGTAACGAGTCGATCTCGGTACGAATCTTGGCGGCGGCTTCGTCCATCAAGTCGATCGCTTTATCGGGCAAGAAGCGGTCCGCGATGTACCGGTTCGACAGCACCGCCGCTGCGACCAGTGCCGCGTCCTTGATGCGGACACCGTGGTGCGCCTGGTAGCGATCCTTCAAACCGCGCAAGATCGAAATCGTATCTTCGACCGACGGCTGATCGACGAACACCGGCTGAAATCGCCGTTCGAGTGCTGCGTCTTTCTCGATGTGCGTGCGATATTCGTCGAGCGTCGTTGCCCCGATGCAGTGCAACTCGCCGCGTGCGAGCATCGGCTTCAGGATGTTCCCGGCATCCATCGCGCCTTCCGCCTTCCCCGCACCAACGACGGTATGAAGCTCGTCGATGAACAGAATCATCTCGCCTTCCGAATCGGTCACTTCCTTCAGCACCGCCTTCAGGCGTTCCTCGAACTCGCCGCGATACTTCGCACCGGCGATGAGCGCACCCATATCGAGCGAGCATATCCGCTTGTTCTTCAGCCCTTCGGGAACGTCGCCACGGTAAATCCGCAGTGCCAGACCTTCGACGATGGCGGTTTTACCGACGCCGGGTTCGCCGATCAGCACGGGGTTATTTTTCGTACGCCGACTGAGCACTTGTATTACGCGGCGAATTTCCTCATCGCGTCCGATCACGGGGTCGAGCTTGCCTTTCGCGGCCATCTGTGTCAGATCGCGACCGTACTTTTCGAGTGCCTGATACGTCTCTTCGGGGTTCTGCGTCGTCACCCGTTGACTGCCACGAACTTCCTTCAGTACGGTCTCGAGCCGCTTCTTCGTCAGACCCGCTTCTCGCAACATCGTGCCTGACGCGCCTTTGTCGTCGACCATCGCCAACAGCAAATGCTCGACGGAAACGTACTCGTCCTTCAGGCGTTTCGCTACGTCCTCGGCATCGGCAATCAGCTTGTTGAACCGCCCGCTGCCGTACTGGTTTTCGGGCGTCCCCGATGCCGATGTCACGCTCGGTAGTTTTTCGAGATCGCGGTGCAGCTTGCCGGCAAGCAATTCCGGAGACACGCCCGCTTTGTTCAAGATCGCCGACGTCAGCCCGCGATCTTGCTCGATGAGCGCCAACAACAGGTGTTCGAGGTCGATCTGCTGATGGTTGAGCTTCGCGGCCGTCTTTTGCGAAGTCGCCAGAGCTTCGCGAGCTTTTTCGGTGAAACGGTTCATGTCCATGTGCTTGCTTCTTCGATGTGGAGTGAGGGTTTCGATGAAACCAGTGCAAATGGCGTACCCACATTATACCGAGCATGAAAAGTGGGCATGGTTCATATCGCGGCGATTTTGTGTACAAAGTGTCTCCACGCTCTACCCACCCACCCATCCGTGGACTCATTCCCGAATTTCGGAACCAACCTAACACACCAACGACTTACGTCAGATTTCGATCGATTCCAATCACGCCAGAACCAAAGTTTCGGGTCTCTTTTTGGGCAAAACAGCTACCTCGCTTTGAACCATGCCGAAAAGTGCAAGAAAACTACGGTTGACTGGCATTCGCAACTTGCGTTTTCCAATCGACATCTGCCAATTCGGCATCGCGAAGGTTTGAAGTGGATGAAATTTTTGCGGCTTCACTGTCCGGTGAAGCGTCGTAATATATCTACAGGAATCGTTGAATGCACACGCACAGCCTCGCGGAAAGAAGCAATGTCCAAACACATGGAACGCGACCTCGAACGGCTGCAAAAGCTCGTTCTGAAAATGGCGGGCCTCGTCGAGGAGGCGGTGTTTCACGCTGCGCAGTCGCTTCAAGACCACGATATCGGCATGGCCGAACGGGTGATCGAAGGTGACAACCTGATCGATCAACTCGAGAACGAGGTGCTCGAAGAATGCCTAAAAATCCTGGCACTTCACCAGCCGGTGGCCGTCGATTTGCGGCGGATTAGTGCGGTGATATTGATCTCGACCGACCTCGAACGCATGGGTGATCTCGCGTATGCGATTGCGGAACGCGCGTTGATTTTGTCGCACCCGCCGTTCGCAAACATTCCCAATCGCTTAAAGCCGATGACCGAGCGGGCGATCGACATGGTTCGCCGCAGCCTCGACGCCTTCGTGCATTCCAATGTGTCGGTGGCGCGATCGGTGATACTGCTCGACGATGAGGTCGATGCCCATAATGCCGCCATCATTCGCGAACTGATCGACGAGATGAAAACCTCTCCCGATAAGATCGAAGCGGCTTTGTCGATGTTCTCGGCGGTTCGACACGTCGAACGGATTGCCGATCACGCCACGAACATCGCCGAGGATGTCATCTACCTCGTCGATGGGGAAATCGTGCGGCACCACCACGAGGCGATTCGACAAGGCTAACGCGAAGCGGCTGCGGCTTTCTCGGCAGCGCGGAACGCACGCATGAGGTTGCCGCCGAGGATCTTCTTGATGTCGGTGGGTTTGTAACCGCGATTGAGCAATTCCTGCGTGATGTTCGGGTAGCACGAGACATCTTCCAGTTGCGCCGGCAGCCGCGAAATGCCGTCGTAATCCGAGCCGAGGCCGACGTGATCGATGCCGGCTACCTGCACGATGCGATCGATGTGATCGACGAGCGTGTGGATCGTGCCAGCGGGATAATCGTTATCTTTCTGCCATTGCCGCATCGCTTCCTGATACTTGACATCGTCGTCGGGAAACTTCTTTTTCAGTTCGCGTCCCACGTCGAACATCTTCCGCATCGCGCGTGCGCCCTCGGGGACGATGAACCCCGAATAAAAGTTGAC
>JAYSKW010001056.1:0-4832 GCA_043726085.1 Limnoglobus sp. | reverse complement strand
GGATCGAGCGGCGCAAATTTCTTGACGATGTCTTGGAGATTGATCCCATCGACAAATTCCATCACCAAGAAGTGCAGGCCCTCATCTTGATCGATGTCGTACGCACGGACGATGTTCGGGTGGTCGAGCGCCGCAACGGCTCGTGCCTCCCGGTAAAAGCGTTCGCGCGATGCATCTTCCAGCCCCTTCGCGGCAGGCAGCACTTTCACCGCTACCCGGCGACGCATCAGCTTGTGTTCGCACAGAAAAACCTGACCCATACCCCCGACGCCCAACTTTTCGAGAACTTTATACTTGCCGAGAGAGAAGCGTTTCCACTTCCCTTGCAGAAGTTGCTCGGCCTGGAAATAAGTGAGCAGGCCATCGCGAACGAGCATACTGGCGAACTTTGCAATGTCTTGAGGGATTGCTTTCGCTTCGGTTTGCTTTTGAACGTAATTCTTAAATTTGACGTCGTCTGCGACGCCACTTTTGAGAACGATGTCCAAAAACTCCGAGATGCTCGCAGGTGCTGGCATCGAGTCCACTCCGGGTCAAGCGTGTCAAATTTACAAATCGAACGGGCAACAATTCGATCAGTATACTCGAATCGGGTTCGCTGTATCGGCACAAAACGAGAAGTTTGTACGTAGCGCGTACTGCCGTTCAATCGCGAGTTTCGCGACCGTTCGGGACGATTTCGGAATGTCGAGTCGCACGGCAGTCGAATGATTGAAAGGATGATTTAATTGAACATAACGAACATTATCGGACATCCTAAACCTCGCACATCGCGTCCGATAATGTATATTATGTTCAGATTGAGCCTCCGAATACGCTCGTTTTCTAGCTGTCTTTGCTTCGGTTCGAGTTACTGAGAAAAATGCCCCATCACCCGAAACTTGGCGTAACGAGAGTCTAGCAGCGTTCGGTTATCCAGAACCGACAACTCGGTCAATTGCCGTTGGACGTAACCGCGCAGCGATGTGGCGGCATCCTTCGGCGAACGATGTGCGCCGCCGAGGGGTTCGGAAATGACATCGTCCACGATACCGTTTTTGAGCAACTCAGCACTCGTTAGCCGGAGTGCGGTGGCTGCCTTCGGCTTTGTTTCGTCCGTTGCGGTCTTCCACAAAATTCCCGCGCAACCTTCGGGGCTGATGACCGAGTAATAGGCATATTGCATCATGCTCACGCGGTCGCCGACACCGATACCGAGCGCTCCGCCCGAACCGCCCTCCCCGATAACGACACACACAATTGGCGTTCCCAATCGCGACATCTCTAAAATGCTCGTCGCGATGAGTTGCGATTGACCTCGCTCTTCCGCTCCGATCCCCGGATACGCACCGGGAGTATCGATCAAGCAGACGATCGGAACCCGATACTTCGCTGCCAGTTTCATCGTCCGCAATGCTTTTCGATAACCCTCCGGGTGGGCACAGCCGTAAAAACACTGTTGCCTTTCGCGAAGCGTTCGACCCTTGTGATGTCCCACAAGCATAATTTTGTGCTCGCCGATCCGACCGAAACCACAGCGAATCGCACGGTCGTCGCCGTAGGTTCGATCGCCGTGAAGTTCCGTAAATTCGTCGAAGCAAAGATCGATGTAATCGAGGAATTGCGGTCGTTTGGGATGTCGCGAAACGAGCACGGTTTCCCATGCGGTCAAATTTGAGTACTTCTGCTTCAATAACGCATTTAACTCGCGACGGATTTGTTTGTATTCATCGTTGCCGTGCGCGCCACTCGCTTCGACCTTTTCGAGGAGCCGTTCGAGTTCGTGAATATCTTGCTCGAACGGTAAGGCTTCGGGGACCATCATTCACCAACAGCGACGGGTAAGGAACTTTGCAGCGAGCAAATCAATCAATAAGTATCGTCTTCCGGTTCTTCGTGAACGGACTTAAACACTTTGATTTTCTTCAAATCGATCAGCACCTGGTGGAATGTCTTCGGTCTATCGTCCGGCTTCTTCGCTAACAGCTTCAAAACGAACGACGAAAACTCTTCCGTGATATCCGGGTTGTAACCGATGGGCGACGCTGGCTTTTCGAGAAAGTGCTTCGCCAGAATTTCTTGCTTGCTCGCGCCGCGGAACGGCGGACGCCCCGCAACGAGTTCGTAAATCGTGATGCCGTAGCTGTAAATGTCGGCGCGCCCGTCGAGCATGTCGTCTTTGATCTGCTCCGGGGACATGTAGCTGTGCGTACCCATCGGCCTGCGTTTCTTGCGAAACATCTTCGAGAGGAACGTCGGTTTGACGATCTTCTTGGCGATGGCGAAGTCGATGATTTTCGCTTGTCCGAGCGCATTCACGAGGATGTTATCGGGCTTCATATCGCAGTGGACGTAGCCGCTGGCATTCATGTACGCGAGGCCGGTCGCCATCTGTTTGAAGATCTTTTTTGCTTGCGTTTTCAGGAACTCTTTATCGCGTGGATCTTTTGAACGCAGTCGCCCCCCCAAACTCCCGGAAGGGAAGTACTCCATAATAAAGTGGGGCGTCGCGTCCGATTTGCTGACCTTGATGATGTTAATCACGTTTTCGTGCCGCATTTTGATGCCGACATCGGCTTCGTGGAACAGCATCCTGCGGTGTTCAGAATTGTCGGCGTGTTCGGGCAGAAGCACTTTCATGGCAAAGTGCCGGTTGCTGTTCGGTTCGATGACTTCGTAAACCTGCGAAAACTGCCCGGCCGAACCGACTTGGTTCTTGATCCGGTAGCCACCGATCATCTCGTTCGCGTCTGCCACGTCCGCCATCCCTTCGCTAGTTACCAGTATTTCTCGAAGTGGATATTTCCTTCCACTTTCGTGGCCGCGTTGTCGGCCCGAAATCCGCGCGATTCCAGAATTTCAATCACGCCAGTTGGTTGCGGGTACGACCAATGCCCCGTCTCGCGGTCTTTGGCGGGTATGCCGATCATTTTCGGGTTTCCGCACAAAAACACGTGCGTCCGCGCCGGATCGAGCGTGTCGCCGAGCGTTTCTTCCATCTGACCGCTGGTGATCGCGTCCTGAATGTACACCTTGCGACCCGCTTCGGCTTCGCGCGTCGTTAAACCGACGTACTTGTAATTCGGGTACTGCTCCATCAACTGGTGATGCGTTTGCAAGTATCCCAAATCCTTCTTGAAACGCACGCAGCAGGCATTCAGAATCTTGCCCGTATGGCCGCGCTGAAGCAGTTCCCACACCATAAAGTTGTGCGGGGCTTCGCCGGTGCCCGTTCCGAGAAACAGTACGTTATCGTTGGGATAAACGCTGTGGAGCGTGAAGTGGCCGACGATCTTTTCGCCGATCTGCACCCGGTCGCCTTGCTGGAGCGCGAACAGTCGCGGCGTCAGTGCCGGTACGCGGCCGCCGTCCGAATTCTCGCGAACCAGCACGATGTAAAATTCGATCCAGTCGTCTTGCGACATGTCGCGTAAAGTGCCAGGCTCCGAATAAATCGAGCTACTGAGCGAGTACGAACGGCGAACGATTTTGCTAAGTTCGTCGGGCTTCAAATTATCGGGCTGACAGCCTTCGACGCGCGGTTCCCAGTTGCCGAGGCCGAGCGTGCAATACTGCCCCGGTTCGTGTTTGGGGCGTGCAAAATCAGGTTTGACTCGCAGAACCATGAGGTCCGAATGCAGTTTTTTTAGGTAAACGACAGTCGCGTTGTAACGATGTGCGCGGAGTTCAGCGATTTGCTCGGGCGTCATCCGAAAGTAGCTCCGATGGATACCGATTACAGTGAAACGTAAGGGAGGCCGACCCGCCGACCGTGGCAGCGGGGTACGCATTTGATGTAATCATAGTGGAAAGGTTCGAGAATGAGAGGTTCAACCGAGTTTCTTCGCGGTTTCTTTCAAATACTCCACACACTTCTTGACATCGGGTGAAGGGTCATCGGCGTTGGCTTCGTACTCGATACTGATGTAACCGGCAAATTTCACTTCCTTCAAAGCCTTCAGCACGCCGGGCACATCGAGAACGCCGGTCGGGTCGCCGTAAGGCACATCGGTCTTCCGCTTGTTGTCGTGGTCCTTCAAATGCAAGCCGAAATTGCGTGCGCCCATCGTTCGCACTTCGGTGGCCGAGTCGAGCTTCACGCCGATCTGTGCCGAGCGGATCAAGTGGCCCGTATCGAGGCAAGTCCCGATCAGTTCGTGGTGGCTCTTCACCGTTTTCATGATGAACTCGGCATCGGACCAGCGGTGCATCTTGCCGCCACCGGCGGGGCCGTGCGGGTGGATCGCGATCGATATTTTGTACTCGGCCACCAGCTTATCGAGGCTATCGAGGCTGTCGAAGTCGGGGTCGGCGCTCAGGTGCTTGACGCCCAAAGCGGCTGCGAAATCGAACAGCTTCTTGTTTTTATCGTGGTTTTTCGAGAAGTTCTCGACGCCGAACGCGATCGGCGTAATGTCGTATTCTTTGCACAGCTTCTTGTATGCGGTGATCTTCTCCGGACTGCTATCGGTGGGGATGTGGCCGCGGTAAAACTCAGCGTATTTCAGGCCGAGTGCCTGCGTTTTCTTGAGCATCTGTTCGAGGTTGAAGTTGCGGAATGTGTACGATTGCACCCCGACTGTGAACCCGCCGAAGTCATCGGTGGCGGCCTGGCTCGTCTGGCTGAGTAACGCAGTGCCGACTGCTGCACCCGCAACGGTGAGGAACGAACGACGATCGATCTGGGACATAACGATGGCTCCTGAGAGGGAATTGAGATTGTCCAAGATACGTGTCGAGAATGCCAGTGAATTCGTGCGGATTCGAGAAATGATCGAAATCTCTTCGCCAGAATCGACGTAAGTCAGAATTGCCGAGGCTCGAAAACCGTTTTTTGGTATGTTTTTCGGTCT
>JAYSKW010001055.1:0-1179 GCA_043726085.1 Limnoglobus sp. | reverse complement strand
CGTCTCGTGCATCCAGCGGAAGTACGAGTGCGGGTCTTCCTTCGGCAACGGGTAATATTCGTCGAGGTTGAAGGTGATGACCTGCGAGAGGTCGAGTGCTTCGTCTTTGTGCAGGCGAATGAGTTCGCGGTAAAGGCCAACCGGCGTCGATCCCGTGGCGAGGCCGAGAACGGTGTGCCGACCGGCGGCATTGCGGGCGCGAACGAGTTTGTCGATCTCCCGTGCAACGTACTTCGCGGCCGCCACGCTATTTGGAAAAACAACCGTCGGAACGCGGGTGTGTGGCAACTGAGTAGACGCCATGTCGTGGTTCTCCGACCAAACGATACGCCAAATGGGGTGAAGCGTTGTTGTAGGAATGCGTGCGACAAAGAAGCAGGGAGTTGCCGGATGCGATTCGGAATTGGGGGTAAGACATTGCCCGGCGGCTCTTGCCTTATCGTCACATCTTGCCTAACTCATACAACGCAAGTGTGCCTTCCTTCGGTCCGATCCGTAACCCGTTAGGCGGAACTGACCCCCATGATTGTCGTTGAGAATCTCGTCAAATATTACGGCGAATACCAAGCCGTTCGCGGTGTGTCGTTTCAGGTGCCGAAGGGCCAAGTCGTGGGATTTCTCGGCCCGAACGGGGCGGGGAAGTCGACGACGATGCGCATCCTCGCGGGCTACCTGACGGCCACTTCCGGCCAGGCGCGGATCGATGGCAAAGATGTCTTCTGGGATCCGATCGAGGCGCGTCGCCGCATCGGGTATATGCCGGAAAACTGCCCACTTTATCCAGAAATGCGCGTCGATGAGTACTTGAAGTTCCGTGCGGGGTTGAAAGGCCTCGGCTGGTCGGCGCGGCGCAAACGCATCGATTATGTGCTGCAACGCTGCTGGCTGAAGGATGTGCGCCGCCAACTCGTCGGCACGCTATCCAAAGGCTATCGGCAGCGCGTCGGGTTAGCCGATGCGTTACTCGCCGATCCACCGGTCTTAATTCTCGACGAACCGACGGCGGGGCTAGACCCGACGCAGATTCGCGAGACCCGCAAGCTGATTCGCGAACTCGGCCAAGAACACACGATGCTGCTGTCGACGCACATTCTCAGCGAAGTCGAGATGGCGTGCGATTCGGCGATCATCATCTATCAGGGTGCCGTCGTCGCGAATGGCACGCTCGCCGATCTGCGT
>JAYSKW010001054.1:0-9021 GCA_043726085.1 Limnoglobus sp. | reverse complement strand
CTTGAACCCGAGCTTCGCGTCGGGGGCACTCCCGAGTTCGGTGGTCATCTGGTCGCGGATCCGCTTCGCATCGCCGATGTGCTTTTCGACCGCGAATTCGACTTGCGAGGCAACGGTTTCGTTCGGGATGTCGTTGAGGATTTTTTGCGGCAACCATTGTTGCATCACGAGGCCCCACACGCCGCTAACGATCACGACGAGGAACAGCACCATCGTCGTGGCACTGAGCCGACCGCCCCAATCGAAGCCGCTATGCAGTACGATAATCGGCACGCAAACGAGGCCGAGCACGATGTGGCACCACATCCACGGCCTCGCACGGCCGAGCCAATGGAACTTGCGGAGCAAGGCTTTTCGCGGCCAAAACAGAATTTCACTGAGAATGATAACGAAGCCAACCAGACCCGTGATGACGCCGAAGCGACCATCAGCCACTGGCCAGGCCCAACCGAGAATTGCGGAGCCGACGTACCAAACGAGAATCGGGATGCACGCCACAGCCGATGCAATGAGCACGCACGCCACTCGCCTGCTCGATGTTGATTGACGGCCGAATAGCACGATGTCCCCTCAAACGTATTCCTACGTCCATCAACCAAATTCAAAATCATGTGGGCGGCTACCAGAAAAGCTATCAGATCGCCTACCCCTCTGTCAACGACCTGCCACTAGCGTTCAGTGAAGATGCTACGGTTACGGTAGTATAACCGAACCTGCCGAAAATCCGTTGCGAATCGACCGGATGGAACTTGCTGAGTGCGTATGCGTTAGCCATGATGTAAGGTACTCCCCAGATATTCGGTTCTCAAACTTCGCGTACGGTGTCGCGTATGATGTCTCGCGTTTGGCGCTTAGTCGCTGGAATTGCACTGGTTTTGTCGTGTGGCGTCACGTGGGTGCTTTCGCAAAATCCCGCCACGCCGTTGCCTGCGCCGAAAACCGAGCCGATATCCGTGGCCATCGCGGTACCGGAAAAACATGCTCCGCACATGATCGGTCGTGCCGGTTGTTCCGCCAACGGGTGCCACGGTCAAGTGGGTGGCAGTTCGGATAAAACCGGCTTGGACACGTGGCGAAGCAGCTTCACGATCGACATGGCGAAAGATCCGCATACGCGCGCTTACTCCGTTCTGAACGGCGAACTCTCCACGAAAATGATGCGGCGATTGAACCGGGTGAGTGCCGATGCGGTGCTTCCCGAAGAGCAAAAAGCGACGAACGATTATCGCTGTCTCGCCTGCCATTCCAACCCGTCGCTGGCGGAGGAAGTCCGTGCGAACGTCGCGATCCCGCAATCGCTGCTCGCAGAGGGCGTCAACTGCGAGGCATGCCACGGTAGTGCGGAGAAATGGCAGATTTCGCACGTCAGCTGGACGAATCCTACCACTCGTGCCACCGATTTTGAAAACGGCGGGATGTTCGAGTTGAACGACCTCGGCAACCGTGTAGTGGCCTGTGCCGGCTGTCACATCGGCGCACCTGCCGATACGAAACATGGCTATGCGGTACGCGATATGAATCACGATATGATCGCGGCCGGCCACCCGCGATTGAAGTTCGATTACGCAGAGCGATTGCAACGACTCCCCATACACTGGCACGAACGCGACCGCAGTACTTTCCCCGGCACGCCGCGTAAAGATTATCTCCTCGAAGCCTGGTCAGTCGGTCACGCCGCCGTGTCCGAGGCGTGGTGTTCGCTTTCCAAAGATCGCGAGGTTCGTAAGAATCCATGGCCCGAACTCTCCGAGTCGAACTGCACGCAGTGCCATCACGATCTGACTTCGTCGGGCAAGAATTACCCGGAAACATGGGCGCGCAACCGAAATGGCAAGACGTTACTCGAGTCCGCGATGCCGTGGACATCGCGCGATCTCGTCGGCGAGCCGGATCGCAAAACGCGACCAAAAAACATCACAGCCACCATCGTAACAAAGCTGCGAAAATACGAAGCGAAGGTGAGTGCCAGCCCGCTCGACCGCGAAGACGCCGCGGCGATTGATGCGTCGTTGCATTCACTGGAAGCCGCGTTGGGGATCGAACGACACGAAACCGTATGGGACGTGAAGCGGTTTGCCAGTGACACGAAGAATCGAATTCAGGCGCTGATCGCGTTACTCGAAAACCGCCGTTAAGATCGTGGATAAAAAGACCTGAATTCACCACGGAAACCACGGATGACACGGAAATGAAAACGCAAAAGTGAAATCGTAACCGTTCACTGTGTATTCTGTTTTTCTGTGAACCCACTAGTATTGTAGGTCGGGTCGAAGCTTTGAGAGGCCCGACAGTGCATTCACACGACGATTCCAAACCTTCCGGGTTTTTGTCGCGGATACTCTGTCGGGCCTCATCGCAAAGCCTCTTCGACCGCGACCTACGGGTTCTGAAATGTTGAATATGCAATCTGCCCCCGTGAACGGTTACGTGAAATCCGTCACGGGTTGTACACTTTCCGTGATTTCCGTGCATTCCGTGGTTATCTTCGATTCTTGAGCTAACCCTGGTGACTCTCGTTGAATCGGCCTGTATCAATCATCGCGTTTGTTTCGTGGCCTGTGGTGACCGGTTTACGGAGTTCAAATCTTTCGCTGTTGAACTGACACTGTCGGCGTTGGAAATTAAACGCTTGCGATGTTCGCCCCAACATCACTGATCGACACCCTGCGAGTTTTGGTGACACCGTGTACTACCGCGTGGCCGTTCTATTCGTTGCCTTAGTCACTGCCGGACTCTTCATCGCACAAGCGACGAAATCCGCGGCACGCGCACCTGCTGTGGAATCCGCCTACGAACAACCGTATGGCATGATCCAGCCACACGGCATGTACTCGGTGGCGACATCGTGTTCGGCCGCGAGTTGCCACGGCAGCGGCATCGTTAAGCAAGCCGGTGGCGAATACACAACGTGGATCGAAGGCGATCCTCACACGAAAGCGTTCGGCGTCCTTTACAACGAAGTCTCCGAACGGATGATTAAGAATCTGGGTCGAAAAGAACCGGCGTATCGCGATGCGAGTTGTTTGAAGTGCCACGCGGTCGATGAAGACAAGCAGTTCGACGGCGAGAAACTCGACGATCGCAACCACTCCGAAGCGGTCAGTTGCGATGCCTGCCACGGCCCGTCGAAGAACTGGATCACCATTCACTATCAGCCGAGTTGGAAGGCGATGTCCGACAAAGATAAATTCGATCGCTACGGTTTCGTGCCGTCGAAAGATCTTTCCGCGAGAAGCCTCAACTGTGCGTCGTGCCACGTCGGGGCACGGGATCGCGAAGTCAATCACGACCTGATCGCCGCCGGTCACCCGCGACTTTCGTTCGAGTATACGCGGTATCACTTCAACGAAAAGTACACGAAACACTGGGTCGAGAAACTGCCGAACCCGGACTTTGAAGTGCGTTCGTGGTTCGTCGGCCAAGTCGCGAGTCTGCGTGCGGCGGTGGACTTGCTCGCGGTTCGTGCCGAGCGTGCGAGCCGTCAAAATTCACCGTGGCCGGAGTTCTCCGAGTCGAGTTGTTACAGTTGCCATCAGGGTTTGAACCCGGATTTCCCGCGTAGTGCCGGTGCAGACCGCATTCGGCCCATCGGCGTCCCCGGCTGGCAGGTCTGGTATTTGTCGCTCGCGAAACTCGTCCCGCAAGCCTCGCAAATGCTGTCGCAAGGCGACACGATTTCCCCGCTGACCGCACTCGAAAAACTGCGAATCTCGATGGAGACGACGAACCCCGACCCCGCCAAAATCGCGAAACTCGCCGAGACCGCAACGGCGGAACTCGACGCGATTTTGGTTCGATTCCAGCGCGGTGGCTTCTCCGAAAATCTGTCCCCTGAGACACTCGCACGACTCGGTGGGATGATCGCCGAAAGCGCGCTGAACGCGAATCGCACGGCACTCAAAGACTACGATTGGGACTTCGCCGCCCAGCATACACTCGCGTTCACGGCCATCTATCACGGCAGCGGTGGCTCGTCGGGACCACCCGCGATTGCGGCGTGGAAACCGGTGCTGCTGAAGTTACGCACCGCGATTGCATTCGATTCGAAGTCCAAAGATCGTTACGATAGTCCGAAGGATTACGATCCGAACAAAACGTACGAAGCGATCC
Organism: Limnoglobus sp.; assembly: GCA_043726085.1. Taxonomy (GTDB): domain Bacteria; phylum Planctomycetota; class Planctomycetia; order Gemmatales; family Gemmataceae; genus Limnoglobus. Next base: position 4,911 of record JAYSKW010001054.1, on the reverse strand, counting down.
GGGCGATGTACGATCTGACACACAACGCGAAAGGCGACCGATGACCGTACGCACGATACGAGGAGTATGGATCGTCGCCACCGTTGCCGTGGCATTGGTGCTGTTGGCACGCAGCGGCATCAGCCAGCCACCCGCCGAGGCTGCGGCAAAGCCGATGATTGTAGCCGACATTCACAACGCATCGGCGAGCATCGCCGAATGCAAAGCCTGTCACTCCGGTGCCGACCAACGCGGTGTGCGCGACTTCGTCAACAAGTTCAAATCGCACGAGTTCGTTCGACTCGACGAAAGTATTATTTGGGAAGAAAACGACCCGCACGGCAAGGCATTTGCGGTGCTTGATCCGACCGCGAATCCCATCGCCAAGATCATGCAGAAGAGTCTTGAATTCGGCAATCCGGAATATCGCGTTCAGAACGACGTGCGTTGTTTGACGTGTCATGCGACCGACATGAAGCCGACACAGAAGACCGGTAAACTCGCGACCGATTTCGCACGCAACAACGATGTCGGCGTCGGCTGCCTCGGTTGTCACGGCGTCGGTGCCGAGTGGCAAGTCGCACACTATAAGAGCGATCCAACCGGTAAGAACGAGATCCCGTGGCGCTCGATGACGCCGAAAGTGAAGGAAGAAAAAGGCCAACGGAACCTTCGCGATCCACTCGCGAAAGCCGAGATGTGTGCATCGTGCCACGTCGGGAACCCCGACGAAGGCAAAGTCGTCACACACGAAATGTATGCCGCCGGGCACCCGCCGTTGCCGCCGTTCGAACTCGCGTCGTTCATCGAAGGCGAACCGAAACACTGGAATAATCCATCGAAGACTCCGTACCTCGTCGAGTTGGCGAAGAGCAAGCCGACCGATGCCTACGACTTGTTCCAGTATCGCCCGGAATTAGAAGACAACTACACCGTCCGTCACATTGCGGCCGGGGCGATCGCTTCGATGCAAGCCGAGATGAAGTTGCTTCAAGCCGATGCCTCCGAGCGTACGAAGAACCCTGGCCACATGCTCGATTTCGCACGGTTCGACTGTTACGCTTGCCATCACGATTTGAAAATCCCCAGCGATCGCCAGGAACGCGGCTACGAAGGTGCACCCGGCCGGCCGACGCTGAAAGCGTGGGTGTCCGCACTACCCGCGTTGATTGCGGCGAACGCAGGGCAGGGCAGCGCGTTCGATGAAAAGTGGGGGGCCGTCAAGAAGGCGTCGCTCGCGAAACCGTTCGGCGACACCGCGGCAGTTCTCAAGGCATCATCCGAAATGATCGCGTGGTACAAACCGAACGGCAAGGAGTTTCTGTATACGCCCGAGGCGACGACCGCCCTTCGCGGCGAGATCGAGAAAGCCATCGCCGACAAGAAATGGCGTGGCGACACCGAAGCGATCATGCACCTCACGTGGGCGTATCGTTCTCTGCGGTCGTCGTCGAAAGACGAAGCCAAACTCGACTCACTCGGCGTATTTCTCCCACAAAATGTGCGGGAACTGACGAAGGAACAAGTCGATAAGAAGGTTCCCGTCACGGCAGGCGAAGTGCTTGCGGGTCGGCAGAAAAAGTTTGCCGCATTCGATTGGACGAAGTTCCAGGAAGAGTTCAGCAAGCTGACGAAGTGAATCGAAAGTGGGGTCGGGTAATGTTTTCGGTCCTGAAAGGATCGCTCACGTAGCCCATGGTGATACCATGGTCGGGGGCGTCACCCATGGTCACTGAGTCTTATCGCTTCGCTTCGCGTCTCGAAAACTCGCCGCGATTTATGGGTATTTGCTCCACTCCCATAGTTCCACCATGGGCTGAGAGAGCGACCTTTTCTGGGTCGGGGTACCGTATTCGGTCCTGAAAGGATGGGAAGACATTTCGTTACTTCTCGTCTTTGTTCACCTTCTCGGTGTCGCGTTTCCCTGGCGGTGGGAACTTGCCTTCGATCAAATCCTTCAAGATCGGCGTGACGACTTCGGCAGGCAGTGCCCAGGTTTCAACGCGACCCGCACGGGCGATGTTGATGCCGAGAACCTTCCCGTCGAGATCGACGAGCGGCCCGCCGCAATCGCTCGGTTTGATGACCATATCGTGCATAATCACCGATGGAAAACCCGTCCGCCGACCCGATAGCAAACTGCCCATCGCGTTCTGGAACGCCCCGCGATCGACTTCGCTACGGCTGCCGAGCTTCACGTTGAATTCTTTTTCTTCCTCGCCGCGAAGAACCGTCATTTTGATCGTGTCGCCGGGCTTGTACTCGTCGAGTAGCTTCTTCATCTCCTCGAATTTTTTGACCTTCTTACCCGCAATTTCGAGGATGATGTCGCCCTTGCTGAGCTTCGCACGGAAGGCCGATCCCTTCGGATCGACTTCGCCGATGACGACTTGTTCTTTGCCTTCGCTCGGCAAACCCGCGATGATGCCGAGGAAGCCTTTGTTGCCGTTCTCGACGAACGATTCTTCGCGGTAGAGTTTGCGAACGCCGGCGCTGATGATGCCGACGCCAACCGGTTCGGACTCGAAGCCGACGGCGGCGACCCAGTTGCCGACGGTGGCATCCTTACCCGGTGCGAACGCCGCAATCGTGGCCATGTCGGTGGCGTCGATTTTCAGTAACGCGAGGTCCGAAGGTTCGTGATAGCCGACGTAGACGGCATCGTACTCGGAACCATCGCGGAGCCGAATGCTAATCGGCCCCTTGAGTTCACTGCCCTTCGTGAGGATGAAACCCTTCTTGTCGACGATCGTGCCGAGGATCGTGTCTTTGTTGTTGCAGCGAACGCGAACGGTGGCATCGGTGGCCTTCGACACGACGTCGCCGAAGAGCTTGACGAGCGATTTCTTGCCCTGTTCATTGGCATCGATGGCGTAAGCGGGGCCGTTACAGGCCACGATGGCGATGGCTGCGGCCGGTATCCAGTGGCGAATCTTCATTGCGAACTCCCAGATAATGTGTGATGAAGGTGAGCGTTATTTCTTCTCTCGTTTACTTGCGCGCTTGCCGAGTTTGACTTTCACTTCGAGAATCTCGTCGCCGCGACTGATCTCGAGCGTGACGGTTTCGCCGGGCTTGCGGGCGGACATCATGCCATCGAGGTCGTCGGAGGTGTGAATCTGCTCGCCGTCGAACTTCAACACCATGTCGCCGACCTTGATCCCCGCTTTGTCCGAAGGGGAGTCTTCGGTTACACTATCCACTTTGGGCAAATTCTTACCTTCGCGGTTCAGAATCACGCCGAGTACGGCATCGGATTGCTTGCCGATCACATCGCCGCGAATGAGTTGCTTCCATTCGTCTTGGAAGGCGTGCGTGGGCACGTGGAAGTTCTCTTCGAGATACATGCCGATGCGGCTGTGGATGCCCACGACCTTGCCATCGAGGTCGAACAGAGGGCCGCCAGAATCGCCGCCGACGAGCGTGCAATCGGAGATGAGCGTCTTTTCCTTCGCGTTGGCACGGACCATCTGGCCGAGTCGCACGGGGGCACGGCGTTCGGGCTTCGGCCCGCCGGGGTGACCCAGTGAAACGACCCACTGACCTTTTGCGAGTGCGGTCGAACTGCCGATCTCGACGAACGGCCATTTGCCTTCTTTGGCACCGGGCCACGTCGCATTCTTGGGAACGGGGTCGGTGATTTTCACCATGCCGCTATCGACGCGTGGATTACGGCCAAGGATCGTGCCATTCACGACAATGTCGCCGGGCAACACGATGCGAACGGTCTTGCCGAACTCCGACGCAATCCCGACGCCAGTCCGAAACACCAGCGGCTCGATCACGTGTGCTGCCGTTAGTACGAGGCCATCTTCGCTGACGATCACGCCGCTACCCGCCCCTGGCCCCAACAGCACCGCAACCGTCGCCGGGGTGACTTTGTCGACGACCGACTTCACGCGATCTTGCAGCAGTTTGAGTTCCTTCACGTCTTCCGGCGAAGTCGTTCGGACGGGATCCCAACCGATTTTCTTCGCATCCGCGAACGACGGATTCGCCAGAAACGGCAATGCGAATAACGTGAGTAGCAACGATGAGCGTGCGAACATGCGTGACAAGCTCCAGTGTGTGAAGGATCGGCGATCCCGCTAATTGAATAATAGCACCGGACATTCCCGATTGTTACAAAACGCTAGAGATAGATTCGCCAGTTCCGCGCGCCGATGCAAGCACAGACCGCGAACTTGCGTAAAAAACAGTGCCGGTCGTGCGGGCAGTGAGAAGTTGATGAGTGCGAAAGGACCAAACGATGCCGATGCCTGCGTATCCGGTGATCTGTTACTCTGCCGGTTGTGGCCGTGCGGCACGATATAAGGTGGCGGCCACGTGGAGCGATGGCCAGACTTGCGAGCTGAAAACCTACGCGATTGGCTGCGAATCGTGCATTGTCGCACAATGGAACGACGCGAAACGGCGGCGGTTGGGTTGCCGCCTGATACCGGGTGAAACGCTCGAAGAGCCGTGCATTTACGAACTGGTGCGCGGCAGTCGCGACCGCACACTCGTACGCCGCAACGATCTCGAAAGCACCGCGTGAACTATTCCGCCTTCGGCTCCGCAGGTTTTTCTTCTGCGAATGCTTTACCGACGGCTTCGAGGAGTCGTTCCATCGGGAACGGTTTTCGCAGGTAGTCGATGACGCCGAGATACTCTGCGTAAGCTTTGTGGCGACTGCCTTCGTTCGCGGTAATCATGATAATTGGCGGGGCGTCGGGCTTGTCCTTGAAGTGTTCGAGAACGGGGTAGCCACCCATTCGCGGCATCATCATGTCGAGGATCATTAGGTCCGGACGTTGGTTGTAAACCGTCTGTTTCGCTTGATGGCCATCGTGCGCCAATATCACACGAAACCCCTGCTTTTCGAGCACCATTCGCAGCCCGTCGGCCAGTTCGCGATCGTCGTCCACGATCAAAATCGTCTTCCCGCTCTGC
>JAYSKW010001053.1:0-5524 GCA_043726085.1 Limnoglobus sp. | reverse complement strand
CTCACGACCGGAAGGGCCGTCTGATTGGCGAGCGGTTGGCGCGCTTCGGACTCGCTCATAAACACCTGGACCTCCACGGTTCTACTCGACCCGGATTGCAGTCAACAGCGACCGACAACTCTGCGGGGAAGTAACGGAACGCGTCGGGTGAGATGCGCTCGTACTTTCTTAATGGAGAATCCTAACGCCCCATTTCAGAAAAACAAGTTTGCATTTGCCGACCCGCGCAGATTCTTACGCGCGCGCTAGGCGCTACGCCCGCGGCGCGAGCCTCATACCGACACCTCGCCGCGCGCGCTGCGAACGTCGTCTCAAAATCCCAGCGCAAATCGCGCCTAGAAAACAAGCGTGAGAAACGCATACCGTCGTTCGGCAGTGCGTGTCAACGCGAATATCATCGCTATCACTGTCAGTGGGGTGTCAGCGGCACGGGGCGCGGTAAAAATTTTGCGCGAAATTCTCGTTCGACTTCGCGATCTTCGTTCCCCAACGGCACGCCGAACGTCAATACGCCGTCCAACAACTCGGGTGTCAGTACCTCGCGGATGCGCAACCAGTGCAGCAAGTCGCAATAATTGTCGAAGTAGAACCAACCGTTCGGCGTGTAGCCCGTATAGCCGTTCACCGTGGGTATGCCCGCCTCCATCGCGCCCCACATCACGTCGACGTGCTGCGCGTACGCCGCGAAGTCGTCGGTGCCGCGCGGCGGGAACGCATACACCACCTTCGCGCCGGGTTCCTTGCGGATTGCATTCGTCCACGCCTCGCGTTGGTTTCGCGAGTTCGCAGTGGGGTATCGCACTTCATTCCAACGCAGGTCGTCGTGCGGAATCATCCGTAAATCGAGCACCAAAAGGGCGAGAAAGCCAGTCGCGATGGCCGCACGTACCGCACGATGTCGCCAGCGCAGCGAGGCTTCTAACGCACACCCGACGAGGAAGCCGAGCGGCAACAATAGCACCAGGATCACGCGGCCACTCGCGCGCAGTTTGGCAAGGCCGGGTACGGTTAACAGCCCTTCGTAAATCGACGCGCCACCCACTTGCAAAAACAACAACGGGACCGGCAACAGCACCGCGACCATCACGACGGCGCACGTCGGCAGGTTGTTGCCGAGTATCATCTTCCCGCGCAATCGCCGCAGCAATTGTGCCGCGCCGTACAGCACGCCGATGTACGCGAGCGCGCCTGGGAACAGCAGTTTCTCCCAGACGAACGGCACCGCATCGCGGTCGGGTAAGACCGCGCGCAGCCAGCCCCACGTCTGCGATTCCGCAGGCGGTCGCACCCACGCCGCCAAGTCTGGAGCAATCTTGAGAACCTCTTCGATGGGCATCACGTTGTACGTCGTGCTCATCCGCAGGTACGGTGTTACCAAGTACGCCAGCGCGAGCATCGGCAACGCACAACCGCCGATGCGACGCAGCCACTCGGCCCGACCGGGACGAATGATCGCCTTCCACGGCAGCACTGTTCGCGCAACGACGACCGTGGCCACCGTCACCGCCGCCATCAGCATCGCCGCGAACAGCCCGATGTACATGTTGCAGTAAATCTGCCCGACGAGGCAGCCGACCGCGCCGACGAACCACACCCACGACGGCGACCACAGGAACCGCCAGACGCACGCCACCGCCATCGGTGCCAGGAACCGCGGCACCATTTGAATGTGCGACGCTTGTCCGATCATCGGCAACCCGAACGCGAACAAATAGCTGCCCGCCACCGCCGCAATCGCGCCCAAACCGAGTTTGCGCAACCCCCAGTAACAGCCGACGAAATTCAGCGCCGTCAGCCCGAGGTACCACAACTGAAACGCGCGTTCGGGGTCCGCACCGAACTTGCGACACGCGGCATACAACGGCAAGGTGCCGAGGTGATTCTCCGATCCGGTCGTCATCCCGCGCGCGGGGAAACAGAACCGCGAATGCCAGAAGCTGCGCTCCTGACCATTGAGCCAGCGATAGCCGTGTTCGAGGATGTAGTGGTTGAAGCGGTTGTCGATATGGTCGCCCGGCAGATACTGCCACTCCGTACCCAGCAGGTTCAGCGGCCCCTGCCAAAACCCAACGGCAAGCATCGCGATCGCAACGAGCCAACGACAGCAGACGGCAAACATTTTCAAACTCCAAGAAAAGATCGCCCGTTGTATCCGCGACGCAAACCGCGTGTCAACCGCAACGCGAACGATCGAATGACATCGTACTGTCATTCGATCGATGGCAGGAATGGTTCGGCTGGGTACCGACGGTTCGAGTCGCGCGCTGACGCGCCGAACGCTACGTTTGCATCCGTACGCGCTTTCGTGTAGCCTAAACGCATCATGAACACACCACAAACACACCTGACGCGGCGGGCGGCGATTCGCGTCGGTGGCGCGGGGCTGTTCGGCCTCGGGTTGCCGCAACTGCTCGCCGCCGAGAAGCGCAAAAACAGCACGGCACGAGCGAAATCGATCATCTTCCTGCACCAGTGGGGCGGACCGGGGCAGCACGAAACCTTCGACCCGAAACCCGATGCGCCCGACAACGTGCGCGGCTGGTACGGTGCCACGAAGACGAGCATTCCCGGCGTGATTTTCGGCGAAAAGCTGCCGAAACTCGCGAAAATGGCGGACAAGTTGACGGTGATTCGCTGTATGCAGCACGCCGTCAAAATGAACAACCACAACTCGGCAGGCTATTACAGCCTCACGGGGATCGCGCCGCCGACCGACGATCAACGCCTCCGCGATTCGCTCGAGATGTTCCCCGCGTACGGCAGTATCGTCAGCAAGCTCGCACCCGCGCCGAAAGGCATCGCCACGTTCGTCAGCTATCCGCACGTTATTTCCGATGGTTCGATCACGCCGGGCCAGCACGCCAGTTTCCTCGGCAAATCGTACAACCCGCTGTTCTTCGCGGACGATCCGAACGGGGCGAACTTCCGTTTGCCCGAACTGACGCTACCCGAAGGGCTGACACCCGAGCGCCTGGCGAACCGCCAAAAGGTGATGTCGCTGATCGATTCGCAGTCCGATTTGCTCGAAAAATCGCTGGTCGCAAAGGGCTTGGACGAATCGTATCAGAAGGCGGTGGCGATGCTGACCGCCCCCGCGTTCAAGAAAGCGTTCGACCTGTCTGCCGAGACGAAAGCGACGCGCGATAAGTATGGCCGCACGATGTACGGTCAGTCGTGCCTACTCGCGCGGCGACTCGTCGAAGCCGGTGCGAAGTTTATTAACGTCTATTTCTCCCGCTCGATAGGCGGCGGTGGCCAAGGCTGGGATTACCACGGGTTCAAGGGTGAAAGTGTTACGGGCCGTTTGGAAGAACTGCTGCCACTCACCGATTTGACGCTCCCCGCACTCATCGACGACCTGCAAGAACGCGGCCTGTTAGACACGACGCTCGTCGTCTGGGTGGGCGAATTTGGTCGCACGCCACGCATCAGCAGCAACGGCGGCCGCGACCACTGGCCCGCATGTTACTCGGCGGTGTTAGCCGGTGCGGGCGCGAAGAAAGGCTTGATCTACGGGGCAAGCGACAAGCTCGCGGCGCAGCCCACCGTAGGCCGCGTCACACCCGAAGACCTCGCCGCGACGATGTTCGACGCCCTCGGCCTCGACCACGAAGCCGAGATCCGCGACTCGCAAAACCGCCCGCTACCGATCAGCCGCGGCCAACCTGTGCGAGAATTGTTTCACGGGTAGCCGCGACGGCGGATCATTTCTTATCGCGATACGTTTCGTGGCATGTTGCGCAGGCGGTAGCTGAGCGTGCGAATGCCGCCGTTGCTTGTGCGTCGTTTTTGGCTCGTAAGCCCGCTTCGAGAGCGGTGGCTGCGGACTCGGCTTCGGCCAACCGTATGGCGAACGCTGGGCCGCGGCGTTTCACCGAAGTCAGCCTCGCTGCTTCGCGGTAATGTTCGACGAGTTGCACCGCCTCATGTGCGGGGTCGATGTCCGGGTGATTCGCAGGGGCAGACCAACCGGCAGTTTTCGCCAGTTTCAGATGGTCCCATTGTCGATCCACATTGACCATGAGGCGGGCGAGATCGGCGACCGATGCGGCGGCCGGAAAATCGGAGGGCACGCGGGCCAGTTCCTCGGGTGTCGGCCGAACGAGCGACCGTGCGAGAGCGGTCAAGCCCGTATACCGTGGGTCGGTGCCCGCAGTCGTCAGCCACGCCTCGGCCCGGTCGGCGTCCCATCCGGCATCGGTGCAAAGCTGGATCGCGGCAACGGCAGCCGGCCCCCGGTGTTTGCCGTGATGGCAGTGGACGTAAATCGGACCGGGAAGATCGGTCGCCGCCTTAACGAGTTCCAGTACACGAGCGCGGGGAATGCCATCGTATCCGAAGGGAAGATGCACGTACCTCAGCCCGTGGCGTCGGGCCGCATCGGCATCGGGCTTCGCGCCGTCTACCGAGATGATGGTCTGGATTCCGAGTTTCCGAATCGCGGCGAACGCAGCGTCCCCGTCCGGACTGCTACCGCTATAGATGCGATCCGAAACCCGGAACACGTTGTGAAGCCCCGCCACGTCGAGCGGCCGAATTTCAACGGGTGTGTTCGCATCGGGCTGAGCCTGGCACCCGACGACAACGAGGAACAGTCCCAACAATATTCTCGATCGCATAATCCGGATCCAAAAGGCGAGCGGGGTTGCGTGAGCACCCTGATCCTTCCTGCGTCGCAGACAATGTCAATTTAGCAAGAGGGTGTCATAATCCGGGTACAGACATTGCTTTGCGAACGCGGACGACGACTGCTTCCAGGACACTACGCGGATACTCGTGCGGTTCGTCTCGGAGTGCGGCCTCGAGATCGGGAAGTAAACGGGCCGCGACATCGGGGAAGCAGCCCATCGCCTGCGCGATGGCCGCTCGGACTTCTGGTTCGGGGTCGCTGATGTACGGGTAAAGTACGTCCAGTTTGGCCAGCACGGCACGCTTCGCCGCCGCAACGTACATTTGCTCGCGGGCAGACTCGACGGCCAGCGACTTACCCTCTTTGGCGAGGATCGCTTCCCAAGTGGCAGCCGACTCCGGGGTGCGTGCATGGCACTCAAGGAAAGAGTGGCCGTCCGCCACGATCGCGATGATCTCTGCGATCGTCCCCTTGTCCGGCACACCGTCGCTTTCCAGCAACTCGTAGAGGAACGGCACAACGACCGCCGAAAGCTCGTAGACCGTTCCCTGGTGATACACCGCTTTTATTAACTCCGAAGATCCCCACTCGCGGACTTCTTGAGATGGGGAGAGCATCGCGCGAATGTGCTGAGGTGCCTCTCCGGCGCTCCGGTAGCACCCGTGCAGCGATCCCCAATCGACCGCATCCAAGCCGTCCAGCATCGGTAACCTCCTGCAAGCGAAACAGGCGAGCGGGGTTGCATGAACACCCGGATTCTTCCTGCGTCGCAGACAATTTCAATTTAGCAGAGGCGGCGATTATCCGCCCCCCGTTTAGCCGCGCCGCGTAGTCTTCGGAGCGAAGCGCGGGGCACGATATGCCAGACGATAACGCACTTTTCGAGTGTTCCCG
>JAYSKW010001052.1:0-2868 GCA_043726085.1 Limnoglobus sp. | reverse complement strand
CCAAACGTACGTCGAACGTCGATGCGACTTCCGTCAGCACATCGTTCAGTTTCACCGGATCGAACGGTTTGATCTTCGTGCTCACACGGCTGAATGCGAGGAGGTCTTCGATCAGTCTGCGCATCCGTCCCGCGGCGTCGAGCATTCGGCCAATCGCATCCTGGCCGTCGGCATCGAGCTGCGCTTTTTGCTTCCGTAACAGCCGATCTCCGAACGATTGGATTTTGCGAAGCGGTTCCTGAAGATCGTGCGATGCGATATACGCGAACTTTTCCAACTCCTCGTTGCTCGACAGGAGAAGTGCGCTTTGCTCTTTCAAATCGGCGGTCCGATCTTGAACGAGACGCTCCAGATGATCGGACAGATCGCGGTAGCGCGCTTCGCTGACCTTCACCGTCGCGTGCGACAGTTCGAGCTTTTCGTTGGCTGCCGTCAACGCTTCGTGGATATTCCGCCTGCGTTGCAATTCGGATTGGATCAGCCACGCAGCAACCAGAATGATGCCGATGGCCAACGCGGCGGCAACGAACGACGCGATTCGTGCCAGGCGAATTTGATCGGCGGCTTCCTCGTTGCGAATCTGTAATATGCCGAATTCGTCTTGCAACGCATCGGCCACGACGATGCGGATGCGGTCCATGACATCCTTGCCATATCCGTCGGATACTGCCTTGACAGCCGCATCATTGCCGAGCCGGTCGTGGAGGTCGAGCGTGCGGTGCATTTCTCGGAACTTGTTCTCGATTAGGGCGGCAATCTCGACGAGCCGTTTTTGCTGAGACGGATTATCTGCCGTCAGCGTCCGCACGGTATCGAATTGAGTGGCGTACGATTTTTCTGACCGAACAAAGGGATCGAGGTAAGTTCGATTGCCGGTGAGCAAGTAACCGCGATGGCCGGTTTCCGCGTCTTTCACATCGGATAGTAGCGAGATCAATGCCGCTTGGACCGTTTGGGTATGAAGGACTAACAACTGCGTTTTGACCATGCGGTCGAAGTTGTAGCTGCCGAGCGCCGCATTCAAAATCACCGCGAACACGGCTAACGTCCAGAGCCAGAAATCGCGTTGACGGAACCGATTCATGCGGACGTAACCTCAAGTTCAACTCACCGGCCTCACAGAGGCCAGCTACAAAAGTGACCACTCACCACTCGTCACTACTACTGCCGAACTGCAATTCTCCTGCCAACATGCTCGGCGTTGGCACGGCGATTGCAATGTGAATCTTCCGTGTCCAGTCACCCCTTGTTCTATCGGGAGAATCGTTATGTCGGAAACGACGCACAAGATCAAAGACGGCATCGCGGATGCCGCAGACGCAGTCAAGAACACGGGCAAAAAGGCCGTGGACAAGGCGAAAGATGTCGCCGAAGTCGTCGGCGACAATGTCAAAAGTGCAGCCGAATACGTTGGTGATAAGGCGAAAGATGCGGCCCAAGGTGCCGGCGAACTCGCCGAGAAGGCCGGTAAGAAAATCCGCAAACAGGGCGAGTAATCGACTGTTTGAGTGACACCCACGCCGACCCGGTTTACCGGGTCGGTTTTGTTTTGCGCACATTCAATAGCATCCGTGCGAAGTCGACTGCCGATACGAACCCAACGAGACCCACGAGCCACCGGGCTTGTCCCGGTGGGAAAATCACCTCCCACCGAGATTAACTCGGTGGCTCGTGGGGACTGCCCTACTTCTCCGATGGGTGGACTTCTATCTTTAGCTGCACACGAACTCACCCCACCGGGTCGCACGGTTATGAACCCGATACTTCGCGAATATCTGCTCAAGGGCGTTTTCCTTGGGTTATGGGCGTATTTGGCGCTGATCTTGCCGCCGCCCACACCCGATTGGCCGCGATTTGGCCGCATTCTTGGCTTAGCTGTCGGCGGGCTGATCCTCGGCCTGATTGCTGGGGCGGTCATCCAGATTCGCCGTGGATACCGGCCCGGAACGAACCTGAAGGCGTTCCCGCTCGTGGTTTTGCTCGAATCGCCGTTCTGGATTTACGCGGGCCTCGTGGCGGGGTTGGCCATCGGCCTCGTCGTCGAAGTGAACGTCGATTCGGCGGAACCCGTTACCGGCTGGCTCGCGTATTTCGTCGTCGGGGGCGCGATACTCGGGTACGGCTTCCAGCAGTTGCGCGAAGTCAAAGACTGGGCCTGGCGATTCGGCTTGGCGGCGATCGTTGGCGCGGCGCTCGTTTACTTTGCGATCTATTATCTCGAACTTCTCGCGGGGTTGTCGGCGGCATCCGCGAAGCAGAATTTCGCGTTCATCGTACTCGCGGGGTTGCCGTTCTTTTACCTGCTGACGTTCTGCGGCGAGGCCGAAGAATCCGAAGTCGAGATCGCTGCGATCTGTGCCGCGCTCGGCATCGGGCTGTATCTGCTCGGCATCGAATCGGGTGCCGATCTGTTTGCAGGCAAGCTGATTTTCTTCGCGCCGTTGATCGTGTACTTCGTCTATGTCACGCGAATCATGCCGGGGTTGCGCGTGTTCAAGCACGTGTTGCGCGGCTACTCGGCGCTCAACCTCGGCCAACATCTGCCCGCGCTTATCAGCTTCAAACGTGCCTTGCGGCTCAGCCCGACGAACGAACTCGCGACGCAGGGAATGTGGTCGCTTCACCAGGATGTCGATGTAACGAAACTGGCGTCGGATTCGGCGCTGCTCGATCATCTCGATTACGATTTCTGTTTGACCCAAGCCGGGTCGATGTTGCTCGGCGGGCAGGTGCCTACGCTGGGGCAACGCCAGAAAGCCGGGCAGATGTTGACGCTGGTCGAACGGCAAGCGCCGAAACTCGCGGCCCGCGTCGATTACCTGCGTGCCGTCTCGCAAACGCACGCCAAGGAGTTCGATGCCGCCGCCG
>JAYSKW010001051.1:0-2613 GCA_043726085.1 Limnoglobus sp. | reverse complement strand
GATTGTCGTACGCGATGTTCTGAAGTGCGCCGGGCGTTAGGCCCTTCACCTTCTCGTAGTAGCGGTTTGGAATCGTCAGGTGGACGAGCGGGCAACCGTTCGCGGTGCTGCCGAAGAGTTCGCCTTGTTCGTTGAACGCGACGCCCCAACTGTTGTTGTTCGTCGAGCGCAGGAACTCAAGTTTCGTTGCTTTCCCGTCGTCGATCTTGAAGCGATACAAACCTTGGCCGAACTTCACTTTCTCGCCGTTGACGGTGCCATCGAAGCCACTGTAACCGCACATGCCGTAGATCCAGTTATCGAACCCGTAACGCATATGGCTCGGCCCGGCGTGCGTGTCGCGGGTGCCCCAACCGGTGAACAGCACGGTGCGGACATCGGCTTTGCCGTCGCCATCGGTGTCCTTCAAAAACAGCGTGTGCGGAGCTTGATGAACGAGCAACCCGCCATTCACGTTCAAGATGCTCGTCGGAATGCTTAGCTTATCGGCGAACACGGTCACCGTGTCGCACACACCATCTCCGTCGATGTCTTCGCAGACCACGATCTTGTCGCGGCCTTCGCCTTGCGGCTGCAAATCGTTCGGGTAATCGAACGTCAGCGAAAGCCACAAGCGACCGCGTTCGTCCCACGTCATCGCGATCGGCTTGCCGCCACCGAGCTTTTCCTCGGTCACGAACGGCTTCATTTCAAAGTCGACGGGCGTGACGTAATGTTTGATACTCTCCGCTGCGCTCAGTGGCTTTTGCACCTTCTTGATCGGCTCGCGGATGGTGCCCCACTTTTCGCCGGGCGGGTAATACGGCAGCACGCCATCGACGAACTCGAACGGCTTGGCATCTTTCGCGAACTCGGTCATCTGCGGGCGATCAACGTACACGCTCGCGCTTTCGAGACCCTTATTGCACGCCCAACGGGTACCGCGTTCGACGAGCGAAATGAACCCCGGATGGCTCCAGGTGCGGTGATCGTGCCCCCATGCGGTATAGAAGACGCGGCCTTTGCCGTGGTTGCGCACCCACGTCCACGGTTCGACGAGATCTTTGTCCGTGCGGACTTCGAGGACGGTGCGATCTTTCGCGTTGTGCTTGTGGTGAACGTAGGTTTCATCCCACGATTCAAACGACTGAAGCCCCTGCATGATCGGGTGATCCGCCGCAGTGTTTTTCACGCGGAACACACCCGTCGTGTGGCTACGGAATTGTGCCCCTACGAGGTCGATGTACGGTTGCGACTTGATGAAACAGTAACTGGCACAGTGGAGCGGGATGAATCCCTTACCGCTGGCCACATAGTCCAGAAGTGCCTTCTCGTTCTCCGGTGCCCACTCGGTTTGGTTTGCGAAGATCATCAGGCCGTCGTAGGCGTTCAGCGTCGCGTCGTTGATATCGCTGACCTTATCGGTGTAAGTGAGCGCGATGTTTCGCTTTGCAAACTCCGGTTGCAGTTGGGCATATCGGGCGGCCGGCTGATGGTGCCCCGCATCGCCGAGGAACAGCACTTTGAGTGCCGGTTCCACCGCCGAAGCAAACGACGCCCAAGCCACCAATAGCGAAGCAATAACGAACCGAGGCATGGGAAAATACCTGAGGAGGGAGAATGGTAATAGCGTTTTATAACGACGATCATCGAATTGCAAAGGATTCTAGAAAAACTACTGAAGCATCAGTCGCTCGCCTTCGGTTTCATTATCGCCCACTCGAGGCGTTGGCAGGCGACGTAGGCATCAGAGGCGCGGAAATCGTGGACGCCGAGTTGCTCACCGGGTTCGAGCGGCCAGGCGTCGAAGTTCACGTAAAACAGCGTTTGGAAGTAGCCGAAGCGGGCATCGCCGACGCGACCGGCGGCGGAGTTCGGCCGCTTCTGCATCCGGAATTCTTCGACGCCGGTGAGCTTGAGGTGCAGCTTCGTCGGCTTCGCATCTTCGCCGAGATTCTTGATCGAAGGGCGCAGCATCACCACGACATCGAGGTTGAGTTGCCCCTTGCGGTACACGGTGCGAACGAGGCGCAGCGAAGCCCCCGTGAAGCGGAAGTCGCGGGCAAATTTCGCCAATTCGCCGGGTTGAAGCGATGTCATTGTTTACCGTCTCGGTGGTTCACACGTAAGAATCGAACACGCGGACTTTCGCCCAATTCGTCTTCATTTCCATGATAAACTGGTTGTGGGTCGGATCGTCCTGATACAAATCGTGTGCCGCTTTATCCACGAACACGAGGTGTAGGCCGACGTCCCAATCGAGGTCATTCACCGGTCGGGCGAGTACTGTCACCAACGGCCCCGCCGCGAAAAACGCGATGCCCGGTTGCACGTTCAGATACTTCTTACACGCATCGACCATCTCTGCGATCTTCTCTGGTGAGCGGTCGGTCAGCTTGAAAAAAACATTGTGGGCGACGCGCATGGGTTCTCACGAATAAGGGTTACACTTCGGGAATTTCTAGTTCGTCGATCGGGTCCGGCACCACTTTTGTGGGTGGCGGGATCACCACGTCGGCGAAGATCTCTTCCATCCGCCGCACGACTTCCAGCAACGAGGCCGAGGCCATCGCGTAGTTGGTGTGCGGCGAAAACTCTTTGTAGTGATCGCGGAAATAGAATGCGACCCGGCGA
>JAYSKW010001050.1:0-1370 GCA_043726085.1 Limnoglobus sp. | reverse complement strand
TCGCCCGGTGCCGACGTTGTAGACTTTCCCCGAAATCTCCGGCACTTCCGCCGCGCGTTCGAGTGCGGCAATCGCGTTGCCGACGTAGGTAAAATCGCGCGATTGTTTGCCATCGCCCTGCACCGTGGGGCGTTCGCCGCGTGCCATCATCGCGGTGAAGATCGCGATCACGCCGGAGTACGGGCTGTCGTCGCGCTGCCTCGGGCCGAAGATGTTGAAGAAGCGCAGGCGCACGGTTTCGATGCCGTAGGTGGCCGCGAACGCCTGCATGTAAAATTCGCCCGCGAGTTTCGCCGCCGCATACGGCGACTTCGCAACGGGTAGCATATCTTCGGTCTGTCCGACTTCGGCGGTGTTCCCGCCGTACGCGCTCGAACTCGCCGCATACACAACGCGGCGCACGCCGACTTTCCGTGCGGCATCGAGCAAGTTCAGCGTGCCCGTCGCACAGGCCGCGTGCGATACCGCCGGGCTTTCGACGCTCCGCGCTACCGAGGCGAGCGCCCCCAAGTGATACACCACGTCGACGCCCCGCATCGCACGCGCGATCGCTGCCGGATCGGTGAGGCTGCCTTCGACGATGTCGATATCGTTGTGGAAATTTTCGAGGTTGGAGTGCAAGCCGGTGCTGAAATCGTCGAACACGCGAACGGGCCGGTTCTGCTGCACGAGACTCTCGACGAGGTGCGACCCGATGAAACCCGCGCCACCCGTGATCAAACTGAGTTCGCCCATGAACCCTCTCCCCAAATTTTGTCGATTCAACATCAGTGGGGCGAGTTTAACCAAATCCGCAACGCGGTGTCTAGGCGGAGTGTCGCGGCCACAAACGCGCACTTCACGGCACAACCGGACGTTTCGCCCAGCACCCTTCCCTTCGCAAATATCCCCTTGCGACCGCGTCCGCGTCTGAAACAATAGAATTTCGTATGACGCACTCTCTTCTGGCGGACGATGAGCTACTCGCTAATCACCATCTGGTACGAACGGACCCGGTTTCTGCCGGCGATCTTTGCCGTGGCATTTAGTGCCATCCTGATTGCGGTGCAGTGCGGCCTCGTCATCGGATTGCTATCGATGATGTCGCTACCCGTCGACAAAGCCACGGCCGATGTGTGGGTCGGTTACCCCGGAGTACGCAGCGTCGATCTCGGCCAGCCGCTACCCGAACGCTGGGTCAGCCGCGTGGCCGATCAACCCGAAGTCGAACGCACCGAAACGTCTGTGATCGGCTTCTCGATGTGGACGCCGCTAGCGATAACTCAAACCCTCGGCACGCCGGAGCCGGTCACCATCGTAGGCACGCGGCTCGAACGCGATTCGCTCGGTGCCGTCGAAGTGATTCGCGATTCGCCGGATATTCAAGCCGC
>JAYSKW010001049.1:0-5735 GCA_043726085.1 Limnoglobus sp. | reverse complement strand
GTGGAAAATACTGTTGCGTGTTTCCCATTAAAGTGAACCAGCAGCGCCAAGTAGTTGAGGAGGTTTTTGAATACGGCCAGCCCTACGAATTTGGGCTGGAAGCGGGTTCGAAACCTGAACTACTCGCGGTGATGGCCATCGCCAACAACGCCACCCCCATCATCTGCAACGGGTTCAAAGACGACGAATACATTGAGATGGTGATGCATGCCAAAAAGATCGGCCGGCAGATCACTCCGGTGGTTGAGAAATACACCGAGCTCGATCTCATCGTCAAACACGCCGCACGCGCCGGTGTGCGCCCCACCATTGGAATTCGCATCAAACTTGCCAGCCGCGGATCGGGACGCTGGAAGTCCTCCGGCGGCTACCGGTCGAAGTTCGGCCTCACGGTTACAGAAGCGCTGCGCGCGCTCGAACAGCTTCGCGAACTCGGCATGGCCGATTGTCTGGTACTTCTCCATTTCCATCTAGGCAGCCAGATCACCAACATCCGGCATCTGAAGGCCGCCGTCAACGAAGCGGCGCGCATTTATGCCGAGCTGTCGCGCGCCGGCGCGGGCCTGCGCTATCTCGATGTGGGCGGCGGGCTGGGTATTGACTACGACGGCTCGCAGACCGACTTTGAATCGAGCATGAACTACACATTGCAGGAATACGCGAACGACGTGGTGTTCCGCATTAAGAGCGTCTGCGACGATGCCGGCGTGCCGCACCCGAACATCATCACCGAGAGCGGTCGCGCGCTCGTCGCCTACAGTTCCGCGCTCGTTTTCGACGTCCTTGGCACCTCGGATTTCGACAAGTGTACCGTGCCCGACGAACTCCCACCCGATGCCCCGCAGCCGATTACGGACTTGTTCAGCAACTATAAGGAACTCAACAAGAAAAATTATCTCGAAAGCTATCACGACTCCGTACAGAACATGGAAGAGACGTTGAATCTCTTCAACCTCGGCTACTTGAGTATCGAACTGCGTGCGCTCGCGGAACGCATGTATTGGGCGTTCGGGCGAAAGTTACAGCGGCTCGTGAAGGAAATGGACTACGTGCCCGAAGAGTTGAATGGCCTCGACAGCATGTTGTCGGATACATACTTCTGTAACTTTTCTGTATTTCAAAGTATGCCCGATTCGTGGGCGATCAAGCAACTATTCCCCGTGATGCCGATCCACCGGTTGAACGAGGTGCCGACGCGGCGGGCGGTGCTGGGCGATATTACCTGCGATTCTGACGGCAAGATCGATCAGTTCATCGACCTGCGCGATGTTCGCAACACGCTCGAATTGCACCCCGTCACTGAGGGCGAGCCGTATTATCTCGGTGCGTTCTTGCTCGGCGCGTATCAGGAAATCCTCGGCGACTTGCACAATTTGTTCGGCGACACGAACGCCGTCCACGTCACGCTCGAAGAAGACGGCAGCACCAACGTCGATACCGTCATCAAGGGCGACACCGTCACCGAAGTGCTGAATTACGTGCAATATTCGTCGGAAAAGTTGATCGACCGCATCCGCAAAGATGTCGAACGCGCCGTGCGTTCGGGGCAAATTTCGGTGTCCGAAAGCAAGCAGTTCCTGAAGTTCTACGAGAGCGGCCTCGATGGCTACACGTACCTCGAAGAGCCATAAGCGGGCGCGAGCGGCACAGTGTCAGCGTGCCGCGCGACTGGTTTGTCGAGACGAAACTGTGTCACTGCGCATCCACGACGAATTCGGCAAAATTCAGATTTGCCATCTCAGCATCAAGAAACCGAATTGAAACGGGTTTTGCCAGTCATGGCCGATGGTTTGGGTGGGCACCAAACATTCTGGAGTTTTTGTCGTTGGTGTAACCGACACAGTCTGATTAATTTTGCTTGTTATTCTGCTCTGCCATACTGTTTAAGTACATTAGAACATCTTTCTTTTGAACGCGACAAATCTCACCCCCGTTTGAATGGATCGAGATTCGTATTCTACACGCATGAGCTTTTGTTAACAGATCACTTAGCTCAGTCGTGTTCAGAATTAAAACAAAAATATAAGCATTGCCACGTGCTAGAGGCTCGTCATATGTCGGACTGCCGCGGGCCGCGGGCTTGCCACGCTTCTTCACCAAGACTTCCCGCTGACTGCGGTAAACTCCTCATCTTCAAGACTGTTTGAAATGGGAATTGTCTTGTCTCACCTTCACCTTCGACGTTCAATTCAACGCTTGTCAAGTAGACTGGAATTACACCGATATTGTGTACCCGCACGCATGCCTTCGAGCCAAGCGACACCTTTGCACATACCCTTTCTCGGTTTTGACTGCGTTGAAGCCACACTTGCCAACAGATATGCAGTAACGCCAGAATGAAACCACAGACCCCAACGATTTCAGCAGTCTTCATGTTTTGGTGTCCTCTTACTGTTAGTTCGTTTGTTATATACAGTCATTTAGGCATGGTTCCAATCCCGGTTGCAGTTTTGCAGGAAATAACCACCGAAACTTTGATTCTGGCGTGGATTGGAACAGTCGAAATCGGACGTAAGTCGTTGGTGTGTTAGGTTGATTCCGAAATTGGGCGTGATTCCAGGGATGGGTGGGTGGGTAAGTGGTGGAATCATCGTTTAGCCGCGACGCGCAGTCTTCGTAGCGGAGCGCGTGCGCATCACCCATTCGCATCGTCACCACACGTTCACGCCCCGCGCTCCGCTACGCAAAGCCTGCGCGTCGCGGCTAATTCCGGAACGCCACACGTTTATTTCCCCAACAGCCCACGTAGCACTTTGTAGTCGGTTTTGCCGGTGCCGAGCACGGGGATTTTGTTGATGGGGCGGACTTCGTCGAGTCGCATGATGCCTCGGAAACCTTCCTTTTGCAGCATCGCGTTTGCGTCCTTGATCGAGATCGTTTCCGTGGAAAACAGCACGACGAGGCGGCCGTTGGGGAGTTCGATGCCTTCGACGGCGACGCGCGGGCCTTCGTCGGTGGGCGGGAAGACTTTGCTGAATGGCTCTTCGAGTGCGGGTAACGAGATCATCTCGCCGCCCGCTTTCACGAAGCGTTTGAGCCGACCGTGGAAGACGATGTAGCCATCGTCGTCGAGTGCCGCGAGGTCGCCGGTGATGTACCAGCGTTTGCCGTGCAGTTCGCGGAACGGTTGCTCGCCGGTGTGGCCAATGTAACCGGGGAACACCGTCGGCCCGCTCACGAGCAACACACCCATCTGGTTCGGCCCGAGTGGCTGTTCGGTCTCCAAATCGACCGCGATTACCTCCACGCCAGGAAGCGGTTTGCCGATGGTACCACGCTTCACTTGGACAACGGGATTCACCGACACGCACGGCGAACATTCGGTCACGCCATAGCCTTCCAGAACCGTCGCGTTTGGGGCGAGTTGCTTGACGCGGTCGAAGATATCGTCCGCACATTTCTCCGCACCGACGACGATTAAACGCAGCGAATCCAAATCGCCCGGCTTGCTGCGATTGAGGATGAAATTGACGAACGTGGGCGTGCCGATCAGAATCGTCGGGCGATACGCGGCAGTCTTGCGAACGAGCGATGATGCATCGGTCGGGTCGGGGTGGTGGACGACTTTCGCACCCGCGAGCACGGGGAACAAACCGGCGATTGTTAAGCCGAAGCTGTGGAACATCGGCAGGAAACCGAGTACCGAATCGGCCCGCGTCAGTTGTTGCGGCGGGGTGGCACCGCGTTGGTCGGCGATGATGTTCCGGTGCGTCAGTGGCACCGCCTTCGGTGCCTTCTCGGACCCCGAAGTGAACAGCACAACGGCGTGCTGGTCGGGATCGGTCGATAGCCCCGAAAGCTGTTTCGATTTCACGATGCCGGACAGGAACCGCACCGCGAGCAGTCGTCGCAAGAGTTCGAGTTTCCCCATGCCTGCGCGGACGTCTTCGAGGAACACGTACTCGGTGCCAGGGACGTCGATTTGCGTGCGGTCGATGAACCGTTTCGATGTCACCACACGTTGCAGTTTCATCAGTTTTGCGGCATGTTCGAGGTTCGCAGGGCCGGTCGTCCAGTTCAACACAACGGGCAGTTTCCCGGCGAAGTGCAGCGCAAAAAACGCGATATTCGCAGCCACCGATGCGGGTAGCAGCAACCCGACGTTTTCGCCGGGGAGTTCGCGAAAGCGTGCAGCCATCGCGGTCGCACCGACGAGCAGTTTTTCGTACGTGACGGCACCCGCAATGTCATCCGCCGCACAGACTTCGCGGCGGTTGCGAATCGCGCGATTCAGGAATGCCTCGGGCAGCGTTTCGCCCAATATCTCAAGTGGGTTTAAGTCCGATGGCGGCAGGAACCACGCCTTCGGTGCGGGCTTCGGTGGGCCGGAATCGAGTAACCCCTCGGCAAGCGCCCAGAGTTGCCCGATGGACGTTGGTACGACATCGCTGCTGAACCCCGAATGCTGTTCGACTTGCAGTGCCGCGTCCATGCTTTCGAGGCTATCTAAACCGAGTTGTGCGAACGTCGTGCCTGCCTGATTTTCTTCGTCGCTCAACGTGCGTTTCAACCGTTCGCCGATCGCGGTGGCGACCAGTTCCTTTGTTGCCGGTTTAATCTTCGACAGATCGAGATCGGAGCCGATACCGACTGGTGGCGGTGGGAACTCCAACTCGCGTTCGCCGAACAGGAAGTGGTACGGCACGAAGCTCGGTTTCTCGCCGCCATCCGAGTTGTACCACGACTCGAGCCACGGGTTGAGCTTCTCGCGGGTCGGTTCCGGGCGATCGGCGGCGACGAACGATTCGAGTTGCATCGTCACCTTGCGGCGCGGTGCGAAGAATAGCAAGTTCGCAAGTAACAACCGCGCACCGACAAATAGCCTTGAAATTAGCCGCGGTTTGACGCCGTACGCCCAACTGAACGAGCTGCCGAACAGCCCGCGTGTGCGGATCAGCACCACTGTTGTGGCGGGTAACGCCGTCAGCAC
The DNA here is from genome assembly GCA_043726085.1 of Limnoglobus sp. Taxonomy (GTDB): domain Bacteria; phylum Planctomycetota; class Planctomycetia; order Gemmatales; family Gemmataceae; genus Limnoglobus. The sequence goes on along the minus strand of JAYSKW010001049.1, from coordinate 805 downwards.
GTCGGATGCGGTGCGAGCGGCCCCGACGTAGTCTTTGCCATCGCGGCTGAGCGTGCCGGTTGGCCACAAAATGACGTTATCGCCCGCTTTCAGCGCGTCGATCACTTGCTGCACCGACTGCTCCGCCCGCAGTCGCGCCTCGGCACTCGCCTTCTCGGTTTCGGGGACTTTGATCGCACGCAGAAACCACGCGAGCGGGGCCAACACCGGCGACTCGAAGTTCGTTTCGAGCAGCATCGGCCGCATCCGAAATTGCATCCACAAGTGGGCGATGGCGTTCGGCGGATCGATGTACGCCGGGTGGCTCGGCAGAATCAGATACGGCCCCGGCTTCTGCAACACCGCCTCCGTGCCCACGATGCGAACGCGATACCGCAACGACAGTAAACCGCGTGCCACGAAGATCAAGAACCAGCAGATCGTTTGCAGCATATTCGCATACCTCGTGAAAGTCTCTTATCTGCATTCTCGCAAACGCGGGGCGATATTCTACTTCTTGGCGGCTTTCCACTGCGGTTCCCATTCGGGCGATGGCGTGCGTGCCGACTTCAGATAGTTGCCGATCGTCTCGGCGATTTCGGGTTGTTCCTTCGCCACATTCACTTTCTCGCCGATGTCGTGCGTCACGTCGTAAAGCACGATCGGTTCGTTCGGCCCGCCACTGCGGATGCCGTCTTTCGCCATACGGTCGATGAGAATTCGCATCGGTCACCGAGTGAGAATCGACGTAAGTCACAATTGCGGACGCTCCAAAACCGTTTTTTCGGTTGTTTTTTCGGTTTTGGCGACCCAAAAACGCCACTTT
>JAYSKW010001048.1:0-2377 GCA_043726085.1 Limnoglobus sp. | reverse complement strand
CATCGAGTCGATCGGCTACGAGCTTCCGCCCGTCGTCATTTCCACCGCAGACCTCGAAGCGCGCCTCAAGCCGTTTTACGATGCGCATAAACTCCCCGTGGGGCAGCTCGAACTGCTAACGGGGATCAGCGAGCGGCGCTGGTGGGAAAAGAAACACTCGCTATCGGAGAGCGCCACCGCTGCTGCCCGTAAGGCGCTCGCGAAGGCGAACTTCTCCGCGAAAGATGTCGACGTCCTCATCTATGCGGGTGTCTGCCGCGAAGGCTTCGAGCCAGCCACCGCCTGCGCGGTTGCCGCGAATCTCGGCATCAGCCCCGATGGCGCGGTCTTCGATATTAGCAATGCCTGCCTCGGCGTCCTGAACGGCGTCGTCGAAGTCGCGAACCGCATCGAACTCGGCCAAGCCGATGCCGGCCTCGTCGTTTCCTGCGAGACGGCTCGCGAGATTAACGAGAACGTCATCGAGCGGATGGTCAACACGAAGTCGATCGACCTCTACCGGTCGTCGGTGGCGACGCTCACGGGTGGTTCTGGTGCCGTGGCTGTGCTGGTTACGTCGGCGAATATCTCCGATACGAAGCGCCGCAAGCTCATCGGCGGCGTCACCAAAAACGCGCCGCAACATCACGCACTCTGCCGTTGGGGACTCGAGTCGATGTTCCCCGCCCCGATCGAGCGGCTCCTCGATAACGACCTTTCCGATGCCGTGCGAAAGTACCTCGGTGCGAATGCCGGTGCGATCGTGCAGAAGGGCATCGACATCGGGATGCGGCACGTCATGGTGCCATTCATGGAAACGCACGCGGGTGAGGTGCTGAAGTACGGCGTCGATCTCGGCTTCCGCACCTGGAATTCATTTCTGACGAAGCTCTCCTGGCCGGCCGCGTCGCTCGATAAAGTCATCTGCCATCAGGTTGGGGCCGGGCACCGCGATGCGGTCCTCGGTGCGTTCGGCATCCCGCTCGAAAAAGACTTCAGCACGTTCCCGTTCCTCGGTAACATCGGCACGGTGTCTCTGCCGCTCACCGCCGCCGTCGCCGAAGAACGCGAGTTCCTCCGCCCCGGCGACCGCGTCGGCTGGCTCGGCATCGGTAGCGGACTCAATTGCCTCATGCTCGGGCTGGAATGGTGAACCCGGAACAATCCGAACTCTATCCGTTCCACGGTCGCACCTTCGACCGTTCCGGCATACGCCTCCGCTTCCTCGATGAAGGCCAAGGCTCGCCCGTCGTCATGCTCCACGGCAACCCGACCTGGAGTTTCTACTACCGCAATCTCGTCCTTGTACTCCGCGACACGCACCGGTGCATTGTCCCCGATCACATCGGTTGCGGCCTTTCGGATAAACCGCCGCTGACACAGTACGATTACTCGCTGAAATCGCGAATCGACGACGTCGAAGCGCTACTCGATTCGCTGAATCTCACCGAGCCGATCACGCTGATCGTCCACGATTGGGGCGGCATGATCGGCATGGGTTACGCCACGCGGCACCCGGATCGCATCCGGCGCATCGTCGCGATTAACACCGGTTGCGGGCATCTGCCGAAGACGAAACGCTTCCCGTGGTCGCTCTGGCTCGGGCGCAACACGTGGCTCGGCGAATGGCTGATTCTGAAGCAAAACGCCTTCTGCAAACTCGCCGCGAAGTGGTGCGTCACGCGCAAACCGCTATCGCCCGAAGTGCGGGAAATGTACCTGAAGCCGTACGACACGCCCGCCAACCGCATCGCGGTGCTGAAGTTCGTGCAAACGATCCCGCTCCGCAAAACCGACCCCGGTTACGACATCGTCTCTGGGGTGGAAGCCGCACTATCGCAGTTCCACGCGACGCCGACGCTGCTACTCTGGGGCCTCCGCGACTTCGTCTTCGACCGCCACTTCCTCGCCGACTGGCAGCGCCACTTCCCGCACGCGGAAACGCACACCTGGCCCGATTGCAGCCACTACCTCCTCGAAGACGCCACGCAGGAAGCGATCGCCAAGATTCAGGCGTTTCTGTCGACGTAAGTCACAATTGCGGACGCTCAAAAACCGGTTTTTTGCCATTTTCGCGTCCCAAAATGCCACTTTTTGATCGCAAATCACTGATCTCAAAACGGCGATTTTGCCGTATCTCGAACTCGAATAGCGGGTTATGTCGCGGGTGATCGATTCGAGACTCGGCGCAAGTGGCGACACAAAATCGACCGGACGCGACACAAAATCGACCGAGCACGACATTCTCACGACACTTCGAGACACTTTCACGACACGTCGAAAAGTCGACTTACGTCGGATCGCCTCCGATTTTTGACTTCCGGAAATCGTATGGGTTCGTCTCAAAATGGGCGAACTCGCACGGACGACCGTACTTATGTAGCCCTCTCGCTCCGCG
>JAYSKW010001047.1:0-1189 GCA_043726085.1 Limnoglobus sp. | reverse complement strand
CTCTGCGTCGGCGCTGCGGCCCTCGACCTCGGCGGACTCACGGCATTCTTGTACGCCTTCAACGAACGCGAACGAGTTTACGACATTATCGAGAGTGCTTCGGGCCAGCGCTTCCACCCGAGTTACACCCGCGTCGGCGGCCTCATGGCCGACATTACCGACGACGTCGTCGTCAAAATCCGGGCGTTCGTGAAGTCGTTCCCGAAGGCCCATGCCGACGTCTGCCGGTTGCTCAACCGCAATAAGATCTTCGTCGACCGCACCAAAGGAATCGGCGTAATCTCGAAGGCCGATGCCATTAACGCCAGTTGCTCTGGCCCGATTGCCCGTGCCGCGGGCGTGGTGCGAGACTTGCGAAAAGACGAGCCGTATTTGGCATACCCCGAACTTCAAAGTGCGTTCAAAGTCGTGTGCGCGACCGGTGGGGATTGTTTCAGTCGATATTTAGTCCGCATGGATGAGATGAACGAATCCATCAAGATCATCGCGGCCGCCGTGGAAAACATACCGTCCGGGCCGGTGAATGTTTCGATCGACGACAAGCTCACGATCCCCGACAAATCGGCGACGTACCGCAGTATCGAAGGGCTGATCCAACACTTCGAATTGTTCATGTGGAACCGACGATTCGAAACGCCCGTCGAAGAAGTGTATGGGGCGAACGAAACTGCCAACGGCGAACTCGGCTTCTACATCGTCGCCGACGGCACCGGCAAGGCGTTCCGCGCCCGCACCCGGCCGCCGTCGTTCGTCCACTTTGCGATCTTCCCGCACGTGATGGAAGGCCACCAGATTTCGGACTTACCCGCGATTTTGGGGAGTTTGAACATCATTGCGGCGGAACTGGATCGCTGAATCGATTACCCAGGGACGGCAGTCCCTGGGTATGGGGGTCGACAATGCCCGCGCTATCGGACGACGTCAAAGAACGTATCAAAAGCTACATTCCGCGCTACCCGCGGAAACAAGCGGTCACGCTCCCGGCCTTGCACTTAGTCCACGATGCGTATCGCACGGTCTCGAACGAGGCCATCGTCGAGATCGCCGAGATCCTCGAATTGCACCCGAGCGAAGTGCTCGACACGATGACCTTCTACGAGTTCTTCAAGGGCGAAGGAAGCAAACTCGGCCGAGATCGCGTCTGGGTTTGCCGGGGCTTAGCGTGTATGCTCCGAGGAGCGTACGAGTT
>JAYSKW010001046.1:0-2595 GCA_043726085.1 Limnoglobus sp. | reverse complement strand
CGGAAGCGAACTTGCAAGACCAGACCAAAATGTACGAGCGGCTCCGCAAGCTGAGCACGTCAGTCATTTCGGAAGATGAACTGTCTCGCCGCGAAATGGGCGTGGAAGTCGCCAAAGCGCAACTGACGAAGGCGAAAGCCGACATCGCGCTGCAAGAATCCGGCGCCTGGTAGTTCGACCGCGTCATTGCGGGGTCGGCCGTCAAGCAGATGCAATCGCTCGTCGAGCAGACGAAAATCGAACTGACGCGGCTTACCGTCAACGCGCCGCGACTGCTTTGGGACGATGCAAAAACCACCGCAACGCCCGAGCCGACCGAGTTCAAAGTCTTGCAGATCAGCGTGCGACCCGGCGAATACGTCAGCACGATACAGGGTCAACCGCTGATCGTGTTGGGCCACGTCGGCAAGCTGAATGTGCGCGTGGACATCGACGAAAACGACATCGGCCGCTTCCGCCCCAACCTCAACGGCTACGCACAACCGCGCGGGAATGCCACCGTGATGTTCCCGATCGAATTCGTCCGCGTCGAACCGTACGTGATCCCCAAAAAGTCCCTCACAGGTGCGAGCACCGAGCGCGTCGATACTCGCGTCCTCCAGGTGATTTACCGCCTCGATCTGAAAGATCGCCCCCTCTTCGTCGGCCAGCAAATGGAAGTGTTTCTCAACACCGACGAACAAAAGTGACAAAAAATGCGGAACGCCCACGGACGACCGTCCGTGGGAATTTCCTCTCTCTCTCCAAATCCTCGGAGCAAAGATCGGATCACGATGCTCCCTGACTTCTTGAAACCGGCGAGAATCAATCATTTGGAAAAAGTTCGCCAATTGCACGAGAAAGATTTTGCATCCGGTTTCGGCTGCGTTTAACTTTAGGTTTCAATTTATTACAAACTGCCGAACGCCGCGTAGGAATCACCTTTTGCGATTGAGGTCGTGTTGAGTCATCGAAACGCGACGGTTCGTGCACCCGAATGGTCACACGCATCTGCAAAAGGAACTACAAAATCGCGAGCCAGCCGATCCAGGACCAGCCGCCGGTGGCGAGCACGATGCCGAGGACGAGCACTTTGATCGTGAACATGCAGGTGGCGATGATGCCGAGGAGGCGGCCCGCTTTTGCGGTCGCTTCACTGGCGGGGTCCATGCGGCCTTCGGCCATCGCGCGAAGGCAGGCATTGCCGACGAGCCAGGCGATGATGCCGAGCGGGCCGATGAGTAGCGAGATGAGGCCGAGGACGAGCGCCAATTGCGAGCGGTCGGGTCGGTCGAAATCGGGGCCGTCGGGGTCGTAGCGCTTTGCGCCGCGATAGTTTTGCACGCACCCGAAATCGGCGGACTTGCGCCGGAGTTCGCGATACGTGCGATGCTGATCCTGTTTCCCGATCATGACGGTACCCGTTTATCAGACACGTGGCCGTTCGGCTCATCCATGATGACCGTCGCTTCCGGATTATTCCTCGCACGTTCTGAAATATTGTCGAGGCGATCGCGGTCGATTGCAACAGTGGAATCGGCAGACGGTACATTTTTCTCCGGTCGCGGATCGACCGAACTCAGCAAGTCGCCGTACGGCACCCAACCATCGACGTGCAACAGCACCGCTTTCAGTATCGCCATCAGTGGCATCGCGAGAAACAGACCAGCGATACCCCAGACAAGGTGCCAGTAGAGGCAGGCGATCATCACCGTTGTGGCGTTCAGGTCCATGCTGCGGCCCATCACCCACGGGACGATGATGTAACCCTCGAATGTGACGACGCAAGCGTAGACCAGCATGATGCCGAACGCGGTCGTCGGTTGGCCTTGAATGACCGCTTCGAGCATCGGCAGCACGCCCGCCGCGAGCGTCCCGATGTACGGCACGTACGTGAACACGAACGTCACCACGCCCCACAACAGATATTGTTCCAGACCGCAAACGTACTTGTAAAACAGGCACAAAACGACGGCGAGAACGAAGTTGACGATCGTTCGCCAATACAGATACGTACGGATCGACTCCGCGATGGCAGCGAGTGCCGCCGTCACGCGGCCCTGCGTGTCCTGACTCGTCCCGAAGATCGCCCGCACCTTCTTCGCTAACAATTCGGCTTCGAGTAACAAGAACAACACGATGAACAGAATTAGCACCAACTCGGTCAGTTGACGCAGTCCGACCCCGGCGATTCCCTTGATCGAATCGGCGACGTTCTGCGGCGTGAACAGTTCCTTCACGCTCCGGTAAACGTTCGACTCATTCGCTTTGAGCGGCAGAATTCCCTGGAAGCGCACGGTCGGGAACATCGAATGTAAGTTCTCTGCGACATCTTCGTACTTTTGCTTCCAGCCGTTTTTGCCTTCTTCCGACGATGGCAGGCGATTGATGAACTGCGGGATCGCGGCGGCGGCGATCACCGTCACGGTGCCCGCCATAACGATGAGGATCATGATCGACGAGAAACAGGCGAAGAACCACGGCAACCGCAGTTTCAGGTGCAACCCCGCCGCAAGTGGGTACAGCAGCGCCGCGAGTAGTGCGGACATTGTCAGCGGGATGAAGATCGACGAGCCGAAGTAGAGCGCCACGGAGACGCCGAGCATCCCCAGGAAG
>JAYSKW010001045.1:0-5263 GCA_043726085.1 Limnoglobus sp. | reverse complement strand
TCACTTATTTACCCGCAGTAGTTTTTGGATGGGAAATCCGCTGCCGGGGTCGCGGTGAAGAGTACCATTTTCAAACCAGAAGACCCCCATTGCTGCGCTCGTGGTGCCCTTGCCGTTCACTGTACCCAAACTGACTTGCGGTGCGATTCGCCCATTTTCAATTTTGACTTCGCGAACGCTAAATATCTTTTCGCGGATCTGCCGACCCTCGTGCATGAAGATGTCCCCGATCTTCTTGTCGGCACCGAATCGGATACGGAGTCTGGGGTCGCCCTGAATTTCCCAAGTGCCGACGAGCTTCTCCCATTCTGCCGGGTCGGCGTTCGGATTCTGGTTCGGTTGCGGTTCCGGGTTGTTCGGGCCTATCGGTGCGAATAGAAAATTATTGCTCGCTTCGCTGATGATCGAACCGTCCTGCATGAGCATCACTTTGCGCAGAAGTCGACCGCCCCGATTCGGATGATCGGAGAATGTCACGACTAGGCGAGCGTAGACATTGACCCAGATCAACAACAAGCCACGCCGATTGTTCTCCTCCCAAGAAGACCGCTCATTGAAGTATGGGTTCGTGAAGCGTTGTTCCTTATCGCCGCAGATGGCGTCGAAATCATCGGAATTCGGCAGTCGACCTTTCCCGAGAATCGCTTCGACTTCGGAAATCGTGGCCCCGCTTTTCAAGATCGCGTAGTTTTCAGGGGTCACTTTCGCGTTCGGAATATCGAGCGTTAGCCCGCGGCCAAATGGAATGGAACCTTTGAAGACGAACAACGCGAGAACGATTCCGACAATCAGGAACGATACACATCCCACCAAGACGAACGGGATCACCTTCGTCGAACCCGATTTCTTTCGGTTGGAAGAGCGTTTTCGTAGGACGTGCTCCTTCATCGAATTCTCCACGTCGACCGGGTATGACAAATGCCACTCATATCTTATGTAGTTGGCCGCGCCGCATCGGCAGGCATCTCGAACGGTGCCGTCAAGATTGCAAAGCCTTTGCGACGGAATCGAATCGCTCATTTCGGGATTTTTGGCCTGCATAATCGGCAACGCACGCTTATCCAAATAGATCGCCCGATCTCCCATTGAGTCGATGTTGCGTAAACGACCGCTCCTCTTCCCTTTCTTGCCGGAGGTGTCAATTATGTGTCAACTTCGAAATCCGATTCAGTGCATTATTCCACCGTATATCTTTGAAAAGCTCCTGGAGAGCAAAGACAAAGATGTTCGGAGTTCGGCGCTAGCTGCGCTGACGATGTCCGCCCAGATGCGCGGCGAGCGAAGCGTGCGAGCCGCCTTTAGCGCTTCCAGTGCATCCGCGAATGGACGCCGGACCATTTTCGACTGCGAAAATAATTTCTCGACCGACGATGCTGTCATGGCTCGGTCGGAAGATGGCGCAGCCTCTGCGGACGATTCCGTCAACCGCTTGTTCGATGGGCTGGGGACGACGCGCGACTTTTTCAAAGAGGTGTTCGATCGCGATTCGCTCGACGACAACGGAATGCGCCTCGACGGGTACGTCCATTTCGGCTCGAATCACAACAACGCGGGTTGGGACGGGAAAGTGATGGTATTCGGCGACGGCGACGGCGACCAGTTCACGGACTTCACCAAATCGCTCGACGTGATTGCGCACGAATTGGGCCACGGAGTGACGCAGTTTACTGCCAACCTGAGATATCAAAACCAGTCGGGGGCGTTGAACGAATCGATGTCGGATGTGTTCGGGTCGATGGTCAAGCAAAGGTTCCTCGGGCAAAAGTCCGAGGATGCCGATTGGCTCATCGGTGCAGAAGTGTGGACGCCGGGCGTCAATGGCGATGCGCTGCGATCGATGAAAGAGCCTGGCAAGGCGTACGATCATCCCATTTTCGGGAAAGATCCGCAGCCGAACCACATGAACAAATACGACCACCGAACTAGCGATAATGGCGGGGTCCACATCAATTCGGGCATTCCCAACAAGGCGTTCCACCTGACGGCTATGGGCATCGGTGGCAATTCCTGGGAGGCACCGGGGCATATCTGGTACGAATCGCTCAAAGCCTCTACCGAGACGACGGAGTTCCAGGAATTTGCGGATCGCACCCATTCCCAGGCCGGCATGATGTTCGGGGAGAATAGTGCCGAACAGCAGGCCGTGGTCGCGGCTTGGAAAGAGGTGGGTATACGCATCAGCGGCGTGCATACCGTATCCGCAAGAAACGCCAAGACACCCGCAACCGGAGGAACGGACACACTCGCCGCTCTGACGAAGCAGATCGAAGCGCTGGCCGCTCAGTTGAAGTCGCTCGCCAAAGATGTTGGCACGTTGAAAAATAAGAAATAACTGCCAATCCTTCCGGCAGTTGGAGTACGATACCGGTTTGCTCACTCCGTACGGCTGCTGGGGGATATGGAATGAAAATCACATTAATGAAAGAGGGTGGTATGTCTGGAATGCCGCACCCTCACCGAGTCGTCGACGCCACCACCTTGCCGAAGCCTGCGGCAGGGGAATTGACGCAACTGGTCTCGGCAGCAAAGGCAGGAATGAGTACCGAGAAAAAAGAGGCTTCGCAGGCCCGAGACGCGATGACCTTTACGATTACAGTCGACGATGGGAACGGACCTACCGTTATCCGTCAAACCGACATGAACATGTCCCCAGCGTTTGCCGCGCTGCTCGGATGCCTTGAGCGGCACTTGGCCGGGAAGTAATAGGAATCGTCATGAAAACTCTGATTCTACTGCGTCATGCGGATGTCGATGACGTGCCGGATCCCGAACTCAACGCCCGCGGCCAACTGCGGGCCGAGGCGTTGGCGGAACTCCTCGCGGTTGCGGGTGTGACGTCCATTTTCGTCTCGCCAGCGCTACGCACGCAGCAAACGGCCGCCCCACTGGCTGCCAAACTGAACCTGGTTGCACAAGTGGTGCCCACGTGGGAAGAGACCGTGCCGAAAGCGCTTTCTGCGATGGCCGGCGAAGTGGTAGTGGTGATCGGGCATAGCAACACGATCCCGAAAATCATTCATGCTTTGGGCGGTCCGATGTCCGCAACAGCCGTTCTGCAAGGGCACGAAGACTTATTCATCACCACAGTCCTCGGGCCGAATTCCGTTCGTGTCGTTCACCTTAAATACGGAAATTGAACAGTGTCGCCGGTTGAGAAGACCGGCCTCACAGAGGCCAGCTACAAATCTCGTACGTTAATCCCCATCATGGATACGCTCACTCATTTCGATGCCGATGGCGCGACGCGCATGGTCGATGTCGGCGATAAACTCGAGACGCAGCGCACGGCGACGGCGACGGCGCTGGTGCGGACGGCGGCGGCCACGATGGCGCGGATTCGGGCTGGGGATGCATCCAAAAAGGGTAATGTCCTGGAAGTGGCACGCCTCGCCGGAATCATGGCGGCCAAGAAAACCAGCGACTTGATACCGCTCTGCCACCCGTTGCCGATCGCGTCCGCGGCGATCGAATTTGCGTTTCTCGATGCGCAAACCGTACGAATTACCGCAACAACCAAGGTTTTCGGGCGCACGGGTGTTGAAATGGAGGCACTCACTGCGGTTACTGTGGCAGCCCTGACGATCTACGACATGTGCAAAGCCATAGATCGGGGGATGACCATCGATCGCATCCAGTTGGAAGTGAAAACGGGCGGAAAGTCCGGCGACTTCCAGCGGGACGCATCACAAAACGGTGCCGCCGATGAACGCAACATTAACATCCATCCACACCACCCCGCTCCCGGCGTTCCGCCCCTCTAGCCTCGCGTTTGCACCCGTCCTCCACGACATCGAAGAATCGGATCGCGTCTTTGCCCGCACGTTGGCCGAATATCGCACGCCGTTCGCTTCGCTGATCGAACACCTGAAGCACTATCGCGGTAAACGCCTGCGGCCCGCGTTGCTGTTGCTCACGGCGAAAGCGTGTGGCGGCGTCAAACCCGCGCACCACATTCTGGCCGCCGCCGTCGAAATGATCCACACCGCCACGCTCGTTCACGACGATGTTCTCGATGAAGCCGAGACGCGCCGCCACGTTCGCACGGTCAATGCCGAGTGGGGCAACAAAATCAGCATTTTGCTCGGCGATATGCTGTTCACCCATGCGTTTCACCTGACGAGCCGCGTCGATCGGCGCGCATGCGAGATCATCGGCGATGCCACGAACCGCGTCTGTGCGGGGGAACTTCGCCAAGTCTGCGAGCGCGGGAACTTGCACCTGACCGAAGAGATTTACGACGCGATCATCGATGGCAAAACGGCCGCACTCACCGAGTGTTGCGGTCGGTTGGGCGCACTGTATGCGGGGGCATCGGAAGAGGTGGCGAACCGGATGGCGAGCTTCGGCCGCAACCTCGGCATGGCGTTCCAGGTGGCCGACGATTTGCTCGACTTAACGGGCGACGAAGGCAAAACCGGCAAGACGCTCGGCACCGATATCGAACAGCAAAAGCTGACGTTGCCGCTGATCCATTGTCTCGGGAAACTCCCTGCAAACGCCGCAGACGATTTGCGAACCGCCCTGAAAGTCGGCGGCCCCGACGCAGGATTGGCCGCACTCGCCGCAATGGAACGCACCGGCTCCATCGCCTTCGCCAGCCGCCGCGCGGATGAGTACATCCGCAAAGCCAAGCAAGACCTCGAACTGCTCCCGCCCTCCGAGTGCCGCTCCATTCTCGAAACGATCGCCGAGTGGTCGACGCGCCGGGAGAAGTAGGGACTACGAGCCACCGGGTTAATCCCGGTGGGAGATTCCTAAGCCGCAACAACATCGAACCCCCATTTTCTCGTATCATCAACGCAAATAACTACGAGCCACCGGGTTCATCCCGGTGGGAGGAACCATGGAGTAACAACATGGAACGCCCGTTTGCACTCCACACGACATGGACGACATATGGCACCTGGCTTCCCGGCGACGAACGCGGCCATGTCAGCCACACACTTCAGGCAATCGGTGATTGGGATGATCGCGTAAACACAGTCGGCGCACCTCCTGCCAGCGGTCACGAACGAACCCGCGAACTCGCTCGCAGTCTCATGAAACACGATGCAGTCTTGTTGAATTTGGAGCAAGCGATGCAAGTCGCGATCGCGTTAGTCGATGCGGCCAAGAAGCGAAGTTGGCGAATCGGACGTGCGGCCATCATGGCCAATCACGTTCACGTTGTCACGTTCGATACGCCACCCGATGGCGTTGCGGTCCGGCGAATTTTGAAAGGAACCACACAAGCGGCGCTGACGGATCGAGCCGGTGCGCCGCA
>JAYSKW010001044.1:0-1265 GCA_043726085.1 Limnoglobus sp. | reverse complement strand
TTTGCGACCCGAAATGCCCCTGTTTTGATCGCAAATCACCGATCGGTTTCGGGCGGTTTTGCCGTATCATTGACCCGAATAGCGGGTTATGTCGAATGCTCTCGATTCGAGAACCGGCGCAAGTACCGACCGAAAATCGACCGGACGCAACACAAAATCGACCGAGTACGACATTCTCACGACACTTGGAGACACTTTCACGACACTTCGCGACACCTCGCAAATTCCGACTTACGTCAGATCGCGTTTCACGGGGTTGACCGATCGCATTCGCGTGAGTTGCGATTTGCGTCGAGACGGAATTTTGACGATGAGCCGTTTTCGTACAACACATTCATACTGCATGTTCCATCACGAGGAGGATCGCCATGCGACCGAACCCTGTCAAGAAACTCTTGCGATCCGGCAAACCGGCGGTCGGTACCTGGCTCTCGCTCGGTGACATCACTGCGGCACGGTTTATGGCGCGGAGTGGGTTGGACTGGCTAACGGTGGACATCGAACATTCGCTCGTCGGCATCGAGACGGCCGTTCATATTTTCGGTGCGGTGGCCGATGCGGGCTGTACGGTGTTGGCACGGGTTCCGGCGAACAAGCACGATCACATTAAGCGTGTGCTCGATAACGGCGGGCATGGCGTCGTGGTGCCGATGGTTTGCACGAAAACGGAAGCATCCGACGCCGTGGCCGCGTGCCTATATCCGCCGCAAGGGAATCGCAGTGTCGGCGGCAGCGTTCATGCGCTCAACTGGGGTGCCACGCCGAACGATTACTATGCCCAAGCCAACGATGAAATTGCCGTGATTTTGCAATGCGAGCACATCGACGCGGTGCGTAACTTCGACGAAGTCTACGGCAACAAACGGATCGACGCGGTGTTCGTGGGGCCGAACGATCTGGCCGCCAGTATGCGCGACGCGAACGGCACCCCACCCACCCCCGCCGTCTTCCAGCAAGCCCTCGACGACATCATGGCCGGTTGCAAACGCCTCGGCGTCGCCCCTGGAATTCACACGTTCGGCGTCGAAGAAGCGAAGCAGAAGATCGCTGCCGGCTGGCAGTTCATCGCCGTGGCCAGTGAGTTGAAGTTTATGGTCGACGGCGCAAAACACGTCGTCGATGGCCTCGGATTGGGAAAAGGCGCAGACTTGGCGAAGTATTGATTGTGGGCACGGTTCAAAAAGCGGTGTTTTTGGGTAGCACATCCACCGAAAGTCTCGATTATGTGGGGCACGTTTTTTACGTGCCATGATTGATAATGGCAC
>JAYSKW010001043.1:0-2500 GCA_043726085.1 Limnoglobus sp. | reverse complement strand
ATCGCCAACCCGAGTTGCTTGAGATTGTTTGTACATTTCGCACGCGCCGCGGCCTCACGCACCTTCTGCACGGCGGGCAACAACAGGCCGATGAGGATGGCGATGATCGCGATCACCACCAGGAGTTCGATGAGCGTAAAACCTTTGCGGGGAAGCGTTTTCATGGGTGAATCTCCGAGTGTAGGTTGAAGGTATTGTGTGAATCAGGGCATGGTTAAAAGCGAGGTCGCAGTTTTGCCGAAAATGCCCACCGAAATAGTGGTTCTTTCGTGATTGGAATCGGTCAAAATCGGACGTAAGTCGTTGCTGGGTTAGGGTGGTTCCGAAATTCGGGAGTGAGTTTGGGGAGGGGTGGGGTGGGAAGTGGTGGAACCACTTTTCTGCTACCCAACATCACCGCGATTGGAACCATGCCGAAATCAGTCGGCGCAGCAGGGGCACTTTTCGGGGATGAACAGCGCGAGTGTGGCGGTGTAGTTCGTCGATTCGTAGCCGTCGCCTTTTTCGTCTTTCGTCTGACGGGCGGTAATCAAATAGAACGTGCCGGTCTTGGGCGTGAACGTCGCTTTGCCGTCTTTGTCGGTCGTGCGTTCGTGGTCGGCATCGGTGCCTTCCTTCAGGGTCGCACCGCGCGGGATGAAGCTCACTTTCACGCCTTCCAGCGGCTTGCCGTCGAACAGCAATTGCACGCGAATCGCCTTGCCGGGGCCAGCCTCGAGCACGGGGTTCGTCGTCGGCACGAGTTCGATCCGGTGCCCGAGCCGCTTGTCGAAACCGGGCATTTCCTTCGGCAGTTTGTCGAGCGAATCGCTAACCCCGAACAGCGTCTTCGCACTGCGGTAGGCGCGGATCGGTTTGCCGTGGTTCACGACTTTGTCGAAGGTCTGCGCGGCAATGTAGATGCCGGGTATGCCGGGCACGAACTTCGCCGTGTGGTAGCCTTCCTTCGGGGCATAACCGAGGTCGAATAGGCTCGGTTTCAGGTCGTATTTCTTGCCATCGGGCGCGAAGACATCGAACGATTGGATCTGGTCTGCCGACAACTTCGACGCGAGTTTGAAATCGCGATGTTCGTTGCCGTGGTTGCCGAGCATGAGGTCGATATGGATCGCATCGCCGGTGCGAATCAGGTTCGTGTTCGGCTGGACCCACGTATCGTGGGCGAGCGCGAATCCGCAACCGACGCACGCCAACAGTGCGATCAACAGAGCGCAACGCTTCATCGGAAATATCCTTGGGAAAAATGGATGGACGACGAACCGAACGCGCGGCGCATCCGGGGATGGCGCGATGCTCGGTACGTGACGATTCACAAACGGGATTTAGGCGATGCGTGGCGGAGGTGTCGGCGGTGGAGTTGTGGTGACGATGGTGTGGCAGTCGTACGCGATGAGGAACGCACCCGATACGGTTTCGACGACCGTTTGTGCGGTCAACGTCGGCACGACGGCGGCTTCGAGCGTGAACAGTGTGGCGGGGCTATCGCCGCGGCACTTTTGCGCGAAGAGGCCCACGACCCAAATGAATGTGTCGGCGGGCGATTCGTGCGACGGGCAGCACGACTTCTTTTTGGCCACAATCGGGCGATACGACTTGCGAGTTTCCACAAGTGGGCGAACGTGCGATGGTGGTTCGATGCCGTTGGCGTCCGCCCATTCGAGCTTTTCTTCGAGCGTGAAACAACAACAATCGCCCTTCCAGCACAGGTCGGAACTCGCGCAACCGCACGGGCGGAACTGACAGGGGTACGGCACCGATGCATCCGATGTGCGGCGAACGAACGGCAACGGAAGCCCAAACGCTACGATGAGCTGACTGACGATGGTCAGCATCGCAATCGCGTCGCGCAGGCTAACCAGCGTCAGGCCGTGCCGTTTCCCCATGAGCGAATCGCTGTCTCCGAAGTGGGCAGGACTACACGAATCCTACGTTGCAACTCGCAGTTCGACCAACGGTTTCGCCGCGAAGACTGTCTTCGTAGCGGAAGTCGTGAGACTTCTGATGCGAAGGCCGCCACCACCGAAGTCTCACGACTCCATAAGACAATTTCCGGCACGTGGCTCGTAGCGATTGCGCGGCCTGCGGCTCGTTGAAATCCCACCGCTTCTATCGCTATATTTATTGCATCTTGCCCAGCTTGTGCTGTACTGTGAAGCCACCACGCGAAACTTACCCGAACGAAAGGCATCTCGATCATGACGATGCGCCGCCTCGCTGCCCTCACACTGCTCGCCGGTATGGGAGCGTTTGCCACCGGTCCGCTGACGGGTCAATCGCCTGCGCCGATGACGACTCCGGAGAGCAAGTACCCGGACTTTGCCACGTTCGTCAAAGGGGCGAAAGTCATCGACGGTGTGTTTACGATGCACCTCAAGGACGATCACCTGTATGCGGAGATTCAGCCGTTCCAGTTCGATCACCCGTACATGTTTGCGGCGGCGGTGGCGAAGGGTGCGGGCATGGGCGGCACCACGCTGATCGGCGATGAAGCGTGGGTGTT
>JAYSKW010001042.1:0-3510 GCA_043726085.1 Limnoglobus sp. | reverse complement strand
GACCGACGATGAGTTGATGCAGAACTACGCCGATTCGGACATCGTCGTGTTGCCGTCGCGGTACGAATCGTTCGGTCTCGTGCTGACCGAAGGCATGATGTTCGGCAAGCCCGTCGTCGCTAGCCGCGTCGGTGGCATGGTCGAAATCGTCGTCGATGGCGAGAACGGTTACCTCGCAGAATCGCAAGATCCCGAATCGTTCGCCGAGGCATTCCGCAAGTTACTGAGTTCGGCAGAACTCCGCGAACAGTTCGGACTTCGTTCCCGCGAACGATTCGAGGAACGTTTCTCGACCGATGTGATGGTCGCAAACACGATCGCGTGCTATCGCGGTATCGCCGACCAGTGGAAGGCGAAAGGCCCCGGACGTTCGAGCGAGCCGAACGCCGTGAAGGAACGTCTGATTTCGCTGATTGCGGAAGTGTCGAAAGTGCCCGAGCCGATGGCCCGCGAAGCGGCCCGCGAACTGCTTTCAAAACAGTTCCGCACGGGCGTCGATATGGTCGTGGAACTCAATCGAATTTGGCACCGGACGAACGAGGAATTCATTCGCGGGCTGTACGATCTAATTCTACGTCGCCCTGCCGATGCCGTCGGATTGCAGTGGCACACCGCTCAACTCGATCGCGGATGCAGCCGGCGCGACATTATCGAATCGTTGCTTTACTGCAACGAAGCCCGCATTCGCAACACCGACACCACCTGGTTCGCGGACTTCATCGCCCCGCCGACGTTAACGCAAGTCGTGCTGCCTACACCGGTCGTTGCGGTCGCTGTAGTGCGGATCAGCATGAAGCAACGGCTGCGAAGTATCGCGAAAAAGGCCCGAACGAAGATTCTGTCCACGCCCGGCCTCGGTCGCGGGTTGCGGTTGATGAAGCATACCGTCGTGATGCCGCGAACCGTGCGGTTAATGACGAACCAAACTGCGGAGTTGGCCGCCGTCGTGCAGTCGATTCATACGCAACTGGAGATCAATCAGCAGCCCGCGCTGCGTCAGATTCGCGACATGCAAAAGGAACTGAGCGAGCGAATCGCCAGCCTCGAAGGTAAGACGATGGCACGCGATCGACAAGTGCAATGGGTGCTCTCGCAACAAGCCGAGATGCTCGATAACTTCTTGGCGGATCAAGAGCAAATGCAACAGCCACGCCCCCGCAACAGCGCGGCAGCATGACGATGCGAACGTGTCATCGTGGCTTCGTGAAAAAATCGCCGATCTTTTGCTTCGATTCTTCGCTGCCCACGAGGCGGAAGAACGTTTCGGTTTCGAGTTGAATCGCTTCATGAAGCGGTAACGCTGCGCCGGCGAATGCGACTTCGCCGAGGGCGTTCGTTGGGTGAAACACCCCGATTTCGCTCGTGGGAATCGGTCGCTGTTTCTTCGCGCGTAACGCCAGACCGCCATCGAGCGGCAATGCGCGAATTGCACCATCTTGTAACAGTTTCGACTCGAATACTCCGCTGAGTAGGCCGATTTCCAGGGCGCGCTCGGCGGTGAGGATCGTGCCCGACTGAAGTAACGCGATCGCAGCGGGCCAGCCGATGATTCGCGGGAGCCGTTGCGTGCCGCCCCAGCCAGGGATTAGGCCGAGCGCGACTTCGGGCAAGCCCATCGTGGCACCCAAACTGGCCACGCGAACATCGCAAGCGAGCGCGACTTCCAACCCGCCACCGATGGCACTTCCATCCAGGATCGCACACGTCGGGTATGGCAACGCTTCGAATTTTTCAAGAACGTACAGACCGAAAGAAATGACTTCGCGAACGCCAGGGTCGTTGACTGTCGCACGTTCGAGCAACCGCAAATCCGCACCGGCGATGAAACTTCCCCGCTTCGTACTCGTCAGCAACAAACCGCGTGATTTTACGGGTATCGAATCGAGTGCCGCGTCGAGTTCCTGCCACAAATCGAGCGTGAGAACATTCGCACGCCGATTCGGCTGATCGATCGCGACGACGGCAATGCCATCGTCGCGTACCGTCATCCGTATGGCTGCTTCTCGCATCGCAACCCCTTACTTTTTCTTCGGCTCTTCCTTCTTCGGCTCGGGCTTCTTCGGTTCGGTGATCGCGAACGTCGCGCCGCTGCTGTCGTAGGCAAAGTCGCGGCCCGAAGCTTTTGCAGTCGCGTGAACGGTGAGCGTCACCGGGCCGACAGCGGCGGCAGCGACAGGATTCACTTCGATTTCGACTTCGTTGGCTCCCTTCGGTATCGGCTTCACCTTGGCCGTCACGTTCGCGGGCAAGCCGTTGGCAACGAGGACGATCTCCTCGGTGAAGCCTTCCGCACGCTTCACAATCACCTTGCCCTTGAGTGCGCCACCTTTCAGCACCTCGGGTTTCTCGAACGCGATGGATAATGCGAACAGAGGCTTATCAACAAGCGCGACCGCGAGTTGCGTCAGCAGTTCGGGGGGCGGGTTCGGGATCGCGCCCAAGCTCGCTTTCACGATGTCCGTCACCGTTGCCAGGTGAACGACGTCTTTGCCATCGACCTTCGCAGTGGCTTCCACACGGAACGAATACGCACCCGGTTTGACACCCGGTTTCAGAGTCAACGGGATCGAAAGTACCGCCGTCGGCAGTGGGTTCGCAGCAGCGGCGAGCGTCAGTTTCCCCGCAATCGCATCGGATACCACGACGAGTTCGATCGGCAAGTTGAAGCCGTTGAGCTTCGCCAGACCCGTGACTGGTAACGAGCCGCCAGTTGCCGAAACATCGATTCGATCGAGGCCGAGCGTGATGGCAAAGTCCGCAATCGCCGGTTTCACCGAGAGGTGGTAAACCTCGTTCGGCCCATATAGGTAGTTCAGATGTTCCGCCGAGATGAAGAACTCGCCATCGGCTGCCGGTGTAAACTCGATTCGAGCGTTCGCCTGCGCCGGGTTCGATTTTGCGAGTTCGGCCCCCTTCGCATCGACGACTTTCAGATACACCTCGGCAGGCGAGTTGTACTCGAACGCATTTGCGACGATTTCGAGCTTCTGCCCTTTCTTACCCGCGATGGAATAGAAATCGACATCGCTCTTCGTCTCGAATCTGCCAGAGATGCCACCGGGTACGGGCAGTTTGTTTGCCTTGGCGATTTCGTTGTTCGGCTCGACTTCCATCGCTTCGGGGAAATCGCTGACGCCGACCGACACGGACCACCCGGCGATGCCGCCCTCGCGCTTCGGCGATACCAACATGCCCGAACCCGCACCCTTTACCGTCACTGGTTTCGCGCCATCGACGTTCGGCCCCGTGAAACCGATCGAGGCCGTCTTGCCGCGCTCGACGGCGAGCGGGTAGGCCGTCGTCGCGCCGGGGAAGTCGCCGATTCGCAGGCGGTAACTGAAGTCCGCACCGCCTCGGTAGGTGGTATCGCGCACTTCGATGAGGATTTCTGCAGCCACCTTGAACGTGTGCGTGACGCGGGCATCCGACTGAAGCCCTGGCGTGTCGTCGGCGAACAACCCCGGCATTTCACGAATCGTTTTCGCATCGTGCAACAAGATCACCGGGTCG
>JAYSKW010001041.1:0-3037 GCA_043726085.1 Limnoglobus sp. | reverse complement strand
TCTTTTTTGAAACGCTCGTCGCGAACCTTCCGGGTAGTTTGAAGCGTCTGAGCTTGAATTACTACGTGCGGTCCCTGATGTATAACGAAGCCGAATCCGCGGGGGCCGCGACTCCCGCGAGCCTCGATGTCTACGATCCCGTTGGCACGAACACGGCGTGGATCGTTTTAATCGCTGCCGCGGTTGCATTGACTATCATCGGTGCATTCTTGTTCGCCCGACAAGAAACGCAAGATGACGCCTAACCGAGACGAATGATGGAATCCGAAACGCTCGACCACGACGCCCCGCCGCTACACGGATTTCGCGGCGACACGCTCACGCCCGCCCCGTTGACGCGGCCACGTGGGTTGACAGTGGCCGTCAGTCGCCAGGCGGGTGCGTGCGGGGAAGCGATCGCCAAACGGGTCGGCGAACTTCTCGAATGGCAAGTCTTCAGCCGCGATAACCTCGATCTCATCGTCAACGACGAAGCGGCGCGTGCGGACTTGCTTGCGGAAGTTCCGCCGTTCGCGCAAGATTGGGCGAACGCACACCTCGCCCGTTTACAACTGGAACGCAAGACGTTCGCACTCGACACGCACACGCTGGCGATGCTTCGACTCATGCTGACGTTAGCTGCACGCGGGGAAGTCGTGCTGGTCGGCCGTGGGGCCGGGTTCGTGCTGCCGAGCGAAAGTTCGCTTCACGTACGGATCGTGGCACCGGATCGCGACCGGGTGGCGTACATGGCGGACTGGCTGCGACTGACGCCCGATGAATCCGTCAACCAAGTCGCCGCGCTCGACGATCGCCGTGCGGCGTTCTTGCGCCGACTCACTTCGCGCGACCCGAACGACGTGGCAGAATACGACCTCGTCATAAACTCCAGCCGTTTCAGCGTGGAAGTCTGTGCGGGGCTGATCGCCCAAGCCGTACGGGCACGCCGTATCGGTGAGAACGACGACGACGCCACCGACGATGTGGAACCGGCATAATGTCGCACACCTTCGCCGAATTCTGCACCATCGCCCGTTCGCACGCACCCCGCGTCGCCGTCGTTCTCGGTTCGGGTCTCGGTTCACTCGTGGATCGGGTGATGATTCAAGCCACGGTTCGTTTCGCCGACGTTCCCGGTTTCGCGCCGCCCACGGTCCACGGCCATTCGGGGCGGGTCGTACTCGGGTTGTGGTGCGGCGTGCCGGTGCTGATGTTCCAGGGGCGAATGCACTTTTACGAAGGCCACGAGGCAAACCACGTCACGGGGAATGTCCGCCTCGCGAACGATCTCGGCGTCACGACGCTGATTCTGACGAATGCCGCCGGGGGCATCCACGACTCGTTGAACCCCGGCGACTGGATGGTCATCACGAAACACCTGAAGTTACTTTCGCCGACGAGTTGGCAAGAAAGTCTGGAAGCCCCCAAGCCATCGCCATACACGCCGGAACTGGTCGCCGCACTCGCAGGCGATGCGGAATTGCTAGTTGGCACTTATGCAGCACTCACGGGGCCGTGTTACGAAACGCCTGCGGAGATTCGCGCCCTGAAAGCGATGGGGGCCGACGCCGTCGGGATGTCGACCGCAATGGAGGCCGAAGCGGCGGCCGCACTCGGAATGCGCGTCGCAGCGATGTCGTGCATCACGAACAAGGCGGCGGGGCTGTCGGCGGGCGTTTTGGATCATGCGGAGGTGCAAGAAGTCGCCGGGCGCGGCCATGTCGTCGAGCAGTTCGCGAACCGCATCGAGCGGATCGTATTGCCGTCGTTCCATTTGCGCGCTTGATTCGCGCGCAGAATGCGGCTACCCTTGGTTGTGTGATGGACTTTCCCCATCACCACGAGGGATTGAAATGAACACCGAAACGACGACGGCTTCAATGGCGAACGAATACTTCCAGATCAAACGGCACGGCGATATGGCCGTGATTATTCCATCGCCGGAAGTCGAACACCTTCCCGACACCGTCGTAAATACCGCCGCACAGATGGTGTTGGCTCCACTGAAATCGGACCCGCCGACGCACCTAATCATCGACCTCACCGGCGTGCGTTACTTCGGCTCCGCATTTATCACGTTCCTGCTCCGTTGCCACCTGCCCGTGAAACAACAAGGCGGCGAACTCGTGCTGGCCGGCGTAAATCCCCGCATCCGCGAACTCCTGAAAACCACCGCACTCGACACCCTGTGGGCACTCTATTCGACGCGTCGAGAAGCAATGGACGCCCTCGGCGGCTCGGATTGATTGGCATATCGCTTCATCCAAATAGTGACTTTTGGCGGCCCACTCGGAGCCATTCCGCGATGAGCTTTCGTTGGGCGGTGCTCGTGGGGTAGTTGGCCAGTTCCGTGGGTGTCAGCCAGTGGCTGGCGGTGTAAAACGCCGAGCGAAACGGGCCGCTGCGCTTCGTGGCTTCAAAGCCGGTGACCGTGATGGCGTACCGGGTGATGCCGTGCTTCACGGTGAGCAATTCCGCACCGACATCGACGACGATTCCCGTTAGTTCCCGCGATATCCGGGCAACGGCATCGACGACGCTCTCGCCTTCCGCCACTTCGCCGTGCGGGAACTCCCAGAGGTCCGCCCACTGCACGTGCTTCGGCCGCTGGCAGAACAACACCTTCCCGCGATGCTGGATAATCGCCGCCACTTCGCGAACGGCGGTAATGGTCGGCGGTGGCTTCTTCGGCGGTATCGCACTGGCGTTCCCGTCGCGATTCGCCTTGCATTCCTTAGCCAATGGGCAGGTTCCACACGATGGCGACACGGGCGAACAGACGAGCGCGCCGAGTTCCATCATCGCCTGGTTGAAGTCGCCGACGCGCTTCGTGGGCAACACCCGTTCCGCAGCATCCCAGACCCAGCGTTTGCCGTCGCCGACGCGCGGATCGCCGAGGTAGCCGAACAGCCGCGACAGCACGCGCAAGCTGTTCGCTTCGACGATCGGCAGTTTGCGATCGAATGCCTGCGAAAGCACCGCACCGAGGATGTATCGACCCACGCCAGGGAGTTCGGCCCACACGTCCGGATCGTTCGGGAACGTGCCATTGTGTAAC
>JAYSKW010001040.1:0-4640 GCA_043726085.1 Limnoglobus sp. | reverse complement strand
GTAATCATCAGCGATTCATCGGTGATGCGTTGCGTCTCCTCGGCATGCGCACTCGCCCACGAAAGATCGCGATCCGTCACGCCCGGCAACCCCGGCCGGCGTAACTTCTGTTGCTCGACTTTCGCCAGTTGCAATCGTTGCACTTGCTCCTCGCTGACGCGGCGGAAGCCGACTTCGACGAGGCGAATATCGCCCGGTTTCAGCTTCGTCACCGCCTCGATCGGCCACGGCCAACGCACGTTCAACCCCGGTGCCAAATCCGCTCGCACCGCACCGAATCGCTGCACCACGCCGACTTCATTCGCTTCGATCTGCGTCAATCCGGATGCCAACCAAACGACGAGTGCCAGCACGGCTGTGGTGCCGAGTATCGCCTGGAAATTATGGCTAATCGCGTGGAAGAGGTCGTCGAGATGCACTGTGTTCAGCCAACGGTCGAAGTTGCGATAACCGTCGCGAACGCGGTGCGAAGTCTTACGCTCGAAGGCGAGTAATCGCATCGAATTCAGCAGCACCGCGAGCGAACCGAGTTGGTGATAAAGCACGCCGACGAGCGGGGCTTTCTCGTAGGCATCGGGCGTGGTGGCGAACAGCGGCCAGAGGAACCCGGTGAGCAGCACGCCGACGAAATTGACGCCGAAACCGAACCAGATAATGTTCTGGCGAATGATACTCACCGTCTCGCGGGAGAGCCGCACGAGGAACGGCAGCGGGCGTAGCGGATCGCCCATCATAATGATGTCGCCCGCCTCGATGGCGAGATCGGACCCGGTGCTACCGATGGCGATCCCGACCTTGGCACGGGCGAGCGCGGGAGCATCGTTGATGCCATCGCCGACGAACGCAAACGCCCCGTTCGCGATTCGCTCGGCCTTGCCTTCGGGCAAAAGTTCCGCGTGCGTTTCCGTCAGTGGCAACCCCGTCGCGAGCGCGTTCGCCACCGCTTTGCGATCCCCCGTGAGCAAGACGAGCGACGTGAAACCGTTGTCGCGAAGTTCGCCGAGAACGCCTGCCGCTTCGGGGCGAATCGTGTCGCGGGCACCGATCGCGCCGAGGATCGTGTCGTCCTTTGCGACGAACAACGACGATTGCCCCGTGGCATCGAGCCGCGAAATCGCATCGAGTGCATCGGGTGAAATCGCGATGCCGCGTTCTTCCAACAGTCGTCGCGTTCCGACGAGTATCGCCGTGCCATCGAGCGTTGCGGAAACTCCGGCACCGGGGTGTGCGGTGAAATTTTCGACAACTGCCACGGCGATTCCGCGCGACGTTGCCGCTGTGCGAATGACTTTGGCGAGCGGGTGTTCGCTGTGTTGCTCGGCACTCGCCGCGATGCGCAACAGTTCCTCTGGCGATGTCCCCGATAGCGGGATCACGTCGCCGAGTTCGAGTTTGCCTTCGGTGAGGGTGCCGGTTTTATCGAACGCGAACGCGGTGACTTCGGCGAGTTTTTCGAGTGCGGCCCCGCTCTTGATGAGCACGCCGGTACCCGCGAGCCGCCCGAGTGCCGCGATGATCGCCGCCGGTGTCGCCAGCACCAACGCACACGGGCAAGCGACGACGAGCACCGCGAGCGCCGGGTATAACGCCACCCGCGATGTCGCACGGAACGGCCCCGTCTGGAACGCGACATTCACGATAAACGCCAGTAAAGCCAGTGCAAATACCGCGGGCAGGAACCGGCGTGCCAGCTGATCCGCGTAGCGCTCCAACGGGGCTTTCTCTTTCAGTGCCGCCGCCGTCATCGCCATCGCGCGGCCGGCCACGGTCTGCGTCGCCACCTTCTTCGCGTCGATCGTCAACGCCCCGAACTGATTGATACTCCCCGCCAGCACCGCGTCCGTCGGCCCGACATCGCGCGGCAAACTTTCGCCCGTCAGTGGCGAGGTATCGAGCGACGATTGCCCTGCGAGAACGACGCCATCGACGGGAATTTTGCCGCCGGGTTTCACAATGACATGGTCGCCAATTTGCAGATCGACGGTAAACACCCGGACTTCCAGCCCGTCGCGCAGCACCCACGTGCGTTCGGGGAAAAGTTCGGCGAGGCCGCGAAGTGCCCGTTGCGTGCGGTCGAACGTGAACGCTTCGAGGCACTCGCCGACGAGGCCGATGACCACGACCTCGGCGGCCACGAGCGGTTCGCCGATGAGGATCGCCGCAATGCACGCCACCGCGATGGCAATGTCCGCACCGACTTTGCCATCGAACACGCCTTCGAGCGAAGAGTAAAGCGAGCGGGCACCCCCAATGACGGCCGCAATCAGTGCGAACCGGAAGCCGTACATTTCCCGCTTGGGCCACGTGGGAAGTTCCCAGCCAAGACTCGAAATCCAGCGCGCCAGCGACGGCCAAACGTCCGCAAGAAGCAGCGTAACAACGAGTGCGGTAAGTAGGTACAGCGACAGATTCGAGCGACGGTCGAACGGCGTAACGGCAGGGTCGAATTCGCGGTGCATACGTGCGGCCGTGGCAGAGGGGGCGTCGGGTCGCGATTGCGCATTTGTTTACGGCGAAGGGACAGAAAAGGCAAACGAAGCGAGCGTGCGATGCTCCGTTCGGTTCGTGGACAATTAGCCGCGACGCGCAGGCTTTGCGTAGCAGAGCGCGTTGACCCCGACTCGAGGTGACGCGCATTCGCTCCGCTACGAGGACTCCGCGTCGCGGCTAATTTGCTGTGTTCCCTACAAATTGCGGAATACGATGATGCGAGCGGGATTGCCAATATCCGAGGGGCGCACGGAGTGTGCCTACATTGAAATCGTCGTCGACTCGTTTTAACGTGACAGTGACCGACGACTTCCGCGAAGAGGCGAATCATGGCCAAACAATTGCAATGCGAACGGGCACTGAAACAGCACGAGGGCATGCTCAGTAAGCTCTCGAATGTGGTGGGGTTGGGCATCGTGCCCGTCGACGAATCGGCGAAAAAGAAAGGCCCACAAGATTTCGCCGTAGGCGTGTACGTCACGAAAATGATGTCGGGTGGAAAAGTCGCCAGTAACGATGAGGTTCCTAAATTTTTGACGATCCCTAGCAAGAGTGGCGATGTCGAAGTCCCCGTGCGCGTGATCGAACAAGGCATCGTGCAAAAAGAAACACTGTAACGAAGCCACCGCGTAAACTACGGTTCTCGTAGCGTACGCGGCAGATTTTCCGCACTCGGCATTTCTTACCGGTTCAGATACGAGATCGGGCCGTTGCAGTTGTTCAACGAACCGGGTGTGGCTGGCCCGTAGATTGGCGTCGAGCACGGGCTGCGTCCGCCTTTGCCACAGCCGCCGTTGTCCGCACACGTGTTGCAGGGGTTGAAGAACGCCTTCGACGAACCGAAAATCGACGTGTTGGTGGCTGCGAAGCAACCCCCACTAATCGGTGTGGCGGTGCCGTAAAGGTAGTTGCTGAAGCATGACTTTTTGACCGTTGGCCCGTGCGCGCTGCATCCGGTGTTCGGCGCACAACTGCCGACGCCCTGAACGACGACGGGGCCGGTGCCGCTACAGTTCTTGCAACCGCCGACGGTGCCCGATGCCAAGCTGGCAACGGCCGGCGTGGAGGCAGGCGCGAGGGGCAGGTTCTGGTCGGCGTACGCTGCGGTGGCAGCCAGGGCGGAGATAACCGCCGTGAAGAACGCTCGCATCAATCCGTGACGCATGGTAAAGTCCTTTCGCATAGCTAAACGAGATGTTGACCGCTATCTGCGGTACTTTGAGAATCGTCAGCGGCTGCGATTGGCAATCGAGGAACCGCGAGTACCGTACGAACAATCGGCATGTGGGCAACCGATTGAAACGCAGATGCGGGGAAGGGCAGTTTCGGCAGATCGTCGGGTGGGGCAAGTTGTGTCGGCCGCACGATCTGTGCGGCCAAATCGAAGGACAATCCGCCGTCGCAAACGTCACACGTGGAGCATCGAGACTCTTCGGACTAAGTTGCAATAGTCGGCGGCGCGATCCCACTGGATGCCGCAACGCCGGGCTTTCCGGTTGGGCCAATTGACGAGGTTAAGGTGGTCGCCGTCCCACACGTCGGTGTGCGCGCCCCACGTGGCCGATGCCCGACTGACGACGCCATCGTTCGGCCCTTCGGCCCGGCTGACGATCCGGTGCGGGAACCACCACTCGGCACCCAACAACGGCGCATCGCAAACGCCTGCCACCGAGTAGTAACCGACGCCCGGCACGTTCGGCACATCTTCGTTGAAGCGACGGCAACTGTCGGTCGTTAAGTCGAAGAGCGCATCGTCGGGAATGCCCACCGAACGGAACAGTGGCCGCAGGTACCGTGCGAAGCGATCCATGCCCCAGTCGGCGAAGGTCGTGCCGCGGTGCGGCGTGCCGATGGTCGTGAGTGACAGTACGCGGTCTTCCATGCCGAGCTTCGTAATCATGTACCGCGCATCGAGGCCACCGAGGCTATGGCCGATCAGGTGAACAGGCTGCGTGCCGACTTCCTGGCGCAGGTGCTGCTTCAGTTCCGCCGCACGAACCGCCACGCTCGCCGTCGGGCTGATTCGCGGTGTCAGCACGCGATGCCCCATCGATTCGAGGTGCGTGCGGATGCCGGGGAAGTATTCCTTCAACGGACGGCGGCCGACGAAAATGCGATCGAATCCGCACAAACCATGAACGAGAACGACC
>JAYSKW010001039.1:0-1037 GCA_043726085.1 Limnoglobus sp. | reverse complement strand
CTGAGATCGCGTAATACCTCTTGCGTGCCGAACCGGACGGTGGCGGCACGAATGCGAATCACTGCGGCTTCGGGTGGCTCAGTCATGTTAAATCGCACTCGTCGCGGCGACGGGCCAGATCCAGTGCTGGATGGTAATCGTCAGCATCGCGAGTACGAAATCGAGTGCCAAAATCACGACGAAAGAGAGTACGAATGCCTCCGTTGCGGCCTTGCCGACGCCCTCCGCACCGGCGGTGCAGTGGAAGCCGCGATGGCAAGCGATGAGTGCGATCGCGCCGCCGAACAGCATCGATTTTGCCAACCCGATAAAGACATCCCAGAGGCCGACGTAGGCGCGGGTATGTTCCCAATAGTGGTACGAATCGATGCCGTAAACCTTGAGGCAAATGAACGAACTGCCGAGTAGCCCCATGATGTCCGCGAAGATGGTAAGGATCGGAATCACCATCACCGCCGCGAGGAAACGCGTGGAAACGAGGTAGCGAACGGGGTCGACGCCGAGGCAGGTGAGGGCATCGATTTGCTCGGTGACGCGCATCGTTCCCAGTTGGGCGGCCATCGCGCTACCGACGCGCCCGGCTAACATTACGGCCGTCAGCACGGGGCCGAGTTCGCGGACCACCGACATGTGAATGACTGCGCCGAGCGAGGTTTCCAGGCCGATCTGGTGGAACTCGCCGTACGCTTGTACCGCCAGCACCATGCCGATGAACGTCCCCGTGATCGCAACGACGCCGATACTGCCGACGCCGATATTCGAGCACGCAATCAACAGTTCCTGGAACTTCATGTGCCGTGTAAAGATCCCCCAGACGGCGTGCCACGCGAACAGTGTCCAGTCGCCGAGCGCGATCATATTTTCGGCGAGCGCGGTCGAGACAGACTTCTCCATCGCTTCGTTCCTGGTAGGCTCCCGAATCGGACACTTCGCTAAATTCGTCGCAACGCGCGAACGGATCGTTGCCCGATCCGGGTTGTAACACCGAATCGACGACGTTGACGACTGCGTAGCCATCACAATTAGAATAACAGGAC
>JAYSKW010001038.1:0-2514 GCA_043726085.1 Limnoglobus sp. | reverse complement strand
TGGCGTCGATATTGCTGTGTTGCCCTCGCACTCGGAGGGAATGTCGAACGCGCTGCTCGAATACATGGCCGCCGGGCGTGCGATTATTGCCACCGATGTCGGGGCGAATGCGGTGGTTCTCGGTGGTACGGGTACTGTGATTTCGGCACGAAGTGACGTGGCACTGTCAGCAGCGATTTGCGATCTGTTCGTGAACCCAGAGTCGGCCCGCGTTCTTGCAAAGCGTGCGCGGCAACGGGTCGAATCCGAGTACAGTCGCACCGCGATGGTGCGACGGTTTGAGGCTTTTTATCGCGAAATCAGCCGTTCTTCGCGAGTCGCTTCTTCCGGTTGACCGATTGCGCTGCAGGTATCGCATCGGCTGGCGCTTTCAGCGTGCCGAGAAACGCGAGCAGTGCCGCCTGTTCCGATGCGGGCAACTTCGCGAATCGGTCGCCAGCCACTTTGCCATCGCGGCGATGTCGAACAATCGCTTGTTGAAGGTTCGAGGCCGAGCCATCGTGCAGGTACGGTGCGGAGTCGGCGACTCCCCACAGTGGTGGCGTTCGCCATTCGTCGGGCCGTGGCACCCACGATGGTCGCGCGTTTTCGACCGGCGGTTCGGGGCCGTACGGGCCACCGTTCGGGAGTGGCTCTTCGAGGCTGTAAAGCAAGAAGTCGCTGTACACGCCCTTCACGCCGCCGATGTCCGGCACGTGGCACGTCGCGCAGCCGGTGCTTGCGAACAGCGCTTTGCCGTGCTTCGCCAGTTGCTCACCGCTAGATGTTGACGGGATGATTTCCACTGGCCGTGGCAACGTGTCGCAGAATGCCATCAGGCTCGCGAATTGCTTTTTGTTCAGGTCGGGTGTCACGTCGTGATTGACCGTTGGCTTCAGTGGATCCGCTTGTGCGCTTGTCGGTGTACCGAGACCCAACTCGTTGGCACATGCGGCAGCGACGAATTCTTCGAGCGTAGCGAAGTTCGCTTTCCAGCCGAACCGGCCGACACGGCCATCGGCGAGGAAACTGACCCGACCCGTTGGTATCGTGTCGAAATCCATCTTCATTTCGCTGATGTTCGCACTAAAAGCCCGGCTACGGTAGTTGTGCAAAATCGCCCGCGTGGAAATGCGGTCGATCCAGCCGATGCCGAACATCGCGGTCGTTTGCACCGAGTGCGTGCGGATCGGATCGACGTCGGGCTTCTGTTGCGGAATGTAACCGCAATGACCCGGCGGAGGTGGCGGCGGCGGCGGAAATTTGATGATGGGGTATCGCGACTTGAGCGTGCCCATCGTTTCTTGTTCGGAGGAATTGACGCTGAAATCGTGCAGCACACCGGTGACGTACTCGTTGCGGCCCGGTTGCGGGAGGATTTCAAAGTGCGTGGCATTATGCCCGACTTCGCCGCCACCGCCGACGCCGCCCTGGAAGTGACACGCCACGCACGACTTTGCGTTGAACACCGGCCCCAAGCCATCGCCACTTGCGAGCGGATCGTTGGCAGTCCATTCGTGCTCGAACAGTTCGCGGCCCGCCGCCATCTCGGATGCACTTGCGCTCGGCCCCCAGATTACGGGAATACCCGTCGAGAACAGATACCAGTAGATGGTAAAGCCCGCGATACCCAACAATCCGAAGCCGAACAAACGACGCTGACCAGCAAGGGACATGCGACGCATGACTAGTTGCTCCACGAGTGACGTGTGACTGACACACAGATTAAACCGAACCGCGAACCGAGGCAAGCAGAAAACGTGCAAGTCTTATTTCCCATCCGGGGTCAACAACTTTTTGATCTGCGGATCGTCGCTGCGTTTGGCAGGCGTCACCTATAATGGCCCGTTCGGCGTCACCTGGAAAGGCCATTCCTGCAATCAGCCCGCTATGCGAAGAGCGTGGCGAAGTGCAGGAGTGTTAGTGGCGAAAATCTATCCGTTCTCTTACGATGACAATCAACCGCAATCGGGAGAGTAACAACATGATTTCGCTGATCGAGGCGTTGACTTACCGTAGTCTCAAGTACATCTCTCAGCCAATCGGGCCGTTCCACGTTCTCATCGGGCCGAACGCAAGTGGTAAATCGACGTTCCTAGATGTCGTGTCTTTCCTCGGGCGATTGGTGTCCGATGGATTGGATGCCGCCATCAGCGAGCGGACCGAAAATTTCGTCGATCTGGTGTGGAACCGTAACCCTGGCTCGTTCGAGTTGGCAATCGAAGCAATTTTACCAGAATCGGTGCGCAAGGCGTTAGGGAACGAAAAATTAACCTCAATACGATATGAAGTTCATATAGGCTACATAGCCGATTCCGATACGGAAGAACTAGGTATTTTCCAAGAGCGAGTGTTTCTGAAATCTTCAATAATAGATTCACAAGAACCTCGTTCGTTGTTTCCAGATGTTATTCAGACACCGATAACGATCGCCCACCTTAGCACTACAGCGCAGCTATAATACGCCAGAGAGAGTTCAATCGGGGAGGGAATCCGATGACGGGCGGACAGATTTCTGCGTTGGGACCGGCGTTT